>JASFRE010000059.1:0-13001 GCA_050115055.1 Candidatus Eiseniibacteriota bacterium
GGAATGACGCCGAGCCAGAAGACGAGGACAACGAGCGGCACCAGGGAGGCGATCTCGCGCGCGCCGATGTCGCGCAGCCCCTCGACGAGCTCGCTCGCCTTGCCGTAGAACACCCGCTTGTACATGTAGAGCATGTAGACCGCGCCCAGCACCACGCCCAGCGCCGCCAGCGCCGCGTACAGCGTGCGGGTCTCGAAGGCGGCCACCAGGATCGAGAACTCGCCCACGAAGCCGTTGGTCCCCGGCAGGCCGACCGAGGCCAGGGTGAAGATCATCATCATGGTGGCGAAGACCGGCATCGTGCGGGCAACACCCCCGAAATCGGCGATGGCGCGCGTGTGCGCCCGGTCGTAGATCATGCCCACCAGCAGGAAGAGGGCGCCGGTGTTGACCCCGTGATTGACCATCTGCAGGAGCCCGCCCTCGAGCCCGGTCACGTTGAGCGCGAACAGCCCGAGCACGATCCATCCCATGTGGCTGACGCTCGAGTAGGCCACCAGCTTCTTGAGATCGCTCTGGGCCAGCGCCATGAGCGCCCCGTAGATGATGCCGATGATCCCCAGCCAGATCATGAGCGGCGCCAGCGCCACCGCCGCTCCCGGGAAGAGCGGCATGCAGAAACGCATCAGGCCGTAGGTCCCCATCTTGAGCAGGACGCCGGCGAGGATGACGCTACCGGCGGTCGGCGCCTCGACGTGCGCATCCGGCAGCCAGGTGTGGAACGGGAACAGCGGCACCTTGATGGCGAAGGCCAGCGCGAAGGCCAGGAACAGCCAGCGCTCGAGCCCCGGCGTGAACTCGAGGCCGCCGAGGGTTACCAGGTCGAAGGTCGGTGCGCCGAGCTCGAGGCTGCCGACCCAGACCAGGTGGAGGATGGCGACCAGCATGAGCACGCTGCCCGCCATCGTGTAGAGGAAGAACTTGACCGAGGCGTAGATCCGCCGGCCGCCACCCCAGATGCCGATCAGGAGCGCCATCGGGATCAGCATCGCCTCCCAGAAGACGTAGAAGAGCAGCAGGTCGAGGGCCATGAAGACGCCGAGCATCGAGGCCTCGAGCAGCAGCATGAAGGCCAGGAACTCGCGCAGCCGCGTGCGGATCGAGCTCGACGCGCCGAGGATGGCGAGTGGCGTCAGGATCGTGGTCAGCATGACCAGCACGAGGCTGAGGCCGTCGACGCCGAGATGGTAGGAGGCGCCGATCGAGCTGATCCAGGCCCGCTGCTCCTCGAGCTGCATCGCCGCGCTCTGCGGGTCGAAGCGCTGCCAGGCGACGAGGCTGACGATCCAGGTCGCCACCGCGCCGAGGAACGCCAGTCCGCGCAGCAGGCCGGCGCCGAGCCCCGGCACCGCGAGCACCAGGACACCGGTGGCGAGCGGCAGCGCGATCAGCCAGCTGAGAAGTGTTCCGTCCACCTTGCCCCCAATCACCGGACCGCGGCCCGCTCGGGCGCGCGCGGCCTCACCAGAGCTTGAATCCCAGGATGATCACCACGCCGACCGCGAAGACCAGGGCGTAGCGGCGCACGAAGCCCGACTGCAGCGGCCGCAGCGCCTGGCCGATCGCGGCGAGCAGCCGGCCGACGCCGTTCACGATGCCCTCGATGATGACCGCGTCGATCGCCCGGAAGGCGAGCCTGGCCAGCCCGACCAGCGGTCGCACGATCGCGAGGTCGTAGAGCTCGTCCACGTAGTACTTGTTCGCGAGCAACGTGTACACCGGCCCGGCCACCTGCCGCCAGCGCGTCGCCAGCTCCGGTCGCCGCTGGTAGGCCAGGATCGCCAGCCCGATCGCCGCGACGGCCACCACCAGCGCGATACCGCCCAGCGTGAGCTCGAGACCCAGCGCGGCGTGATGATGGGCGTGCTCGAGCACTTCGAAGTGGCTGGCCTCGGCGAACACCGGCTCGAGGAAGGCCTTGAAGCGGTCACCGCCGTGGATGAAGGTGATCCCCACCCAGCCACCGACCACCGACAGCACGGCGAGGATCTGCAGCACGATCCGCATCGATGGCGGCGACTCGTGCGGATGCACGTCGGGTGCCACCCTGCTCTTGCCCCAGAAGGTCAGGGCCATCAGCCGGAACATGTAAAACGCGGTCAGGAAGGCCCCCACCACCCCCAGGGCCCAGATGACCGGTCCGCGCTCCAGATAGGCGCCGAGCAGGATGGCGTCCTTCGAGAAGAAGCCGGCCAGCGGGAAGATACCGGCGATGGCCAGCGACCCGACCAGGAACGTCAGGTGCGTCACCGGCAGCTGCCGGCGCAGCCCGCCCATGCGCCGCATGTCCTGCTCGCCACCCATGGCGTGGATGACGCTGCCCGAGCCCAGAAAGAGGAGCGCCTTGAAGAAGGCGTGGGTCATCAGGTGGAAGATGGCGGCGGTGAAGGCGCCGGCCCCGCAGGCCAGGAACATGTAGCCGAGCTGCGAGATGGTCGAGTAGGCGAGGACGCGCTTGATGTCGTTCTGTGCCAGCCCGATGGTCGCCGCCATCAGTGCGGTGATCAGCCCGATCCCCATGACGGTGAGGAGCGCCGCCGGCGCCGCCCACAGGTAGACCACGTGCATGCGCACCACGAGGTAGACGCCCGCCGTCACCATGGTGGCGGCGTGGATGAGTGCCGACACCGGGGTCGGACCTTCCATGGCGTCCGGCAACCAGACATGGAGCGGCAGCTGCGCCGACTTGCCGCAGGCGCCGGCGAAGAGCAGGAGGGCGATCGCGGTCGCCGTGCCGCTCATGGGCGCCAGCTCGCGTGGCACCCGCTCCAGGATCTCCGCCACGTCGAGCGTGCCGAAGGTGCGGACGAGGAGCAGCAACCCCAGGAGGAACGCGAAGTCGCCGACCCGGTTGACCAGGAAGGCCTTCATGCCGGCCGGCGGCGGGCCCTTCTCCGTGTACCAGAAGCCGATGAGCAGGTAGGAGCAGAGCCCCACCCCCTCCCAGCCGAGGAAGACGAGGAGCAGGTTCTGGCCCAGGACCAGGAACAGCATGGCGACGAGGAAGAGGTTCAGGTAGGCGAAGTAGCGCCAGGTGGAGCCGTCGCCGTGCATGTAGCCGAGCGAGTAGACATGGATCAGGAAGCCGACTCCCGCCACCACCAACACCATGACCGCGCTCAGCGGGTCGAGACGCAGGGTGACGTCGACCGTCAGCCCGCCGACCGCGAACCACTCGTAGACCCGGTCGACGAGGACGCGGCTCTCGGGCGGCAGGGCGAGGAGGCTCCGCACGGCGGCGAGGCCGGCCAGGAAGGCGCCCAGGGCACCGGCGACGCCGACCAGCCCGGCGGCGCGCTCGCCGAGGCGGCGTCCCACGAGCCCGTTCACCAGGAAGCCCGCGAGCGGAATCAGTGGAATGAGGAGCAGGCTATGCATGTGGCACTCGCAGCTCGGGGATCAGAACCTGAGCAGGTTGATGCGATCGACGTCGGTCGACCGCTGGCGCCGGAAGATGGCGACGATGATCGCCAGCCCGACCACGACCTCGGCGGCCGCCACCGCCAGCGCGAAGAGCACGAACACCTGCCCGTGCACCGACCCCAGGAGGCGGCTCATGGCGACGAAGGTCAGGTTGACGGCGTTCAGCATGAGCTCGATCGCCATGAAGATGATGACCGCCTCACGCCGGATCAGGACACCTAGCATGCCGATCGTGAACAGCACGCCGGCCAGGTAGAGATAGGCGACGGGCCCCATCAGCGTCCCTCCCCCGCCGGCTCGCCGGCGTCCGGCTCGCTGGTGCCGGGCTTGCTGGCGCCGGGCTCGTCACCGGCGACGCGCCGGGCCAGCACGACCGCACCGACCATCGCCACGATGAGCAACACCGAGGTGATCTCGAACGGCACCACGTAATCGCTGAACAGCGCCCGGGCCACCGACTCGACCGAGCCGAGCGGTGCTTCGCCACTGCTCCCGCCAAGCCCGAAGGCGGCCTGCCCGGCCTCCGTACCGCCCGCCGCACCGAGCCCCCCCAGGGTCGCCACCGCCGCCACCAGCTCGACGGCGAGCAGCACGGCGAGACCGATCCCGAGGCCCATCACCCCCTTGCCGGCCTCGAACAGCCCGTGGCCCCGCAGGCTCAGGTAGGAGATGACGAACAGGAAGAGGACGACGATGGCGCCGGCGTAGATGATGACCTGGAGCGCCGCGATGAACGGCGCCGCGAGCAGGAGGAACATGATCGCCGTCGCCACGAACACGACGACCATGAACATGGCGCTGTGAACCGGGTTGCGACTCGAGATGAGCGCCACCGAGCCACCGATCGCGGTCAGCGCCAGGAGCGCGAACAGAAGCTGCTCCACGAGCTCAGCCCCCCAGGAGGATGACGGCGACGCCGGTCGCCAGGACGTTCGCGAGCGCCAGCGGGATCAGCACCTTCCAGCCGAAACCCATCAGCTGATCGAAGCGGAAGCGCGGCAGCGTGCCGCGGATCCAGATGAACAGGAAGAGCAGCAGCGCGACCTTGCCGAGGAACCAGAGCGGCGCCAGCGCGGCCTGGTCGAGCCCGAAGAGCCCCTGCCATCCTCCCAGGAAGACGGTGGTGGCGATCGCGGCCACGGTGATCATGTTGGCGTACTCGCCGAGGAAGAAGAACGCGAACTTCATGCCGGAGTACTCGACGTGATAGCCGGCGACGATCTCCGACTCCGCCTCCGGCAGGTCGAACGGCACGCGGTTGGTCTCGGCCAGCGCGCAGATCAGGTAGAGCACGAAACCGAGCGGCTGGAGGACCACGAACCAGAGATCCTGCTGCGCCTCGACGATGCCGCGCATGCGCAACGTCCCGGCCAGCATCAGCGGGCCGATCAGCGTGAAGCCGAGCGCCAGCTCGTAGCTGATCATCTGCGCCGAGCTCCTGAGACTGCCGAGCAGCGCAAACTTGTTGTTCGAGGACCAGCCGCCGAGGATCAGCCCGTAGACGCCGAGACTGGTCACCGCCAGGATATAGAGGATGCCGATGTTCAGATCGGCGATGTGCATCTCGATGGTGTGACCGAAGAGGGTCAGGGTCTCACCGAAGGGGATGACGGCGACGGCGATGAGCGCGGTGCCGACGGTGATCGCCGGCGCGATCGCGAACAGCACCCGATCGGCGCCGTCGGGAATCACGTCCTCCTTCACGAACAGCTTGATGCCATCGGCGATCGGCTGCAGCAATCCGTGGAAGCCGACGTAGAGCGGACCGCGGCGGGTCTGGATATGGCCGAGCACCTTGCGTTCGAGCCAGACCGTGTAGGCCACCATGCCGAGCAGCACACCCAGCACGATCGAGACCTTGGTGACCATCCCGCCGAGAGTTCCTAGCGCGTCGAGCATGTTCGTGGGCTCCAGTGCGGGACCGCCCCGCCACGGGGTGCCGCCCGTGCGGGGTCGCTACAGCTCGGAGAGCAGCCTGTCGAGCTTCTCTTCCGTCAGATCGTCGTAGTAGTCGTCGTTCACCTGCATGACCGGTGCCGTGCCGCACGAGCCGAGGCACTCGACGGCGCTCAGCGTGAACTTGCCGTCCGGCGTGGTCTCGCCCGGCCGGATACCGAGGCGCGTCTCGAGGTAGCGGAGCAGCGGGTTGCACCCCATGACGAAGCAGGAGACCGAGCGGCAGACCTGCAGGTGATAGCGACCGACCGGCTTCTGGTTGAACATCGTGTAGAAGCTGACGACCTCCTTGACCTCCATCGGATGAAGATCGAAGAACTCGCCGACGTCCACCATCGCCTGCTGGTCGATGAAGCCGCGCGACTCCTGGATGATGTGGAGCGCCGGCAGGAGACCGCTCCTCCGGTGGGGAAACGGCCGCGTGGCCGCCTCGATCTGCTCGAGCTCGGAGTCCGAAAGCGCCATCAGCGATTCCAGTCGAAGGCGCCGCGCCGCCAGATGTAGATGTAGCCCAGCACGAGCATGCCGATGAAGACGCACATCTCGACGAGCCCGAAGATCTGGAGCTGGCGGAAGACGACCGCCCAGGGGATCAGGAAGGTGGCCTCGATGTCGAAGACGATGAACAGCATCGCGACCAGGTAGAAACGCACCGGCACGCGCTCGCGCGCGTCCCCGACCGGCGGCACGCCGCACTCGTAGGTCGTGCGCTTGGCCGGACGCGGACGGTTGCGCGACAGGAGGCTGGCCACGAACAGCGTGCCCGCCGCGAAGGCGGCGGACATGAGGATGAGCAGGGCTACGGGGCGATAGTCGTCCATGGCGAATCGATCCGGGGAATCCATGTTGCCGGGCACAAGCGTTGGGACGCTAGCAGACCCCCGGAGAGGGTGTCAAGCCGCCCCCTGGCAACGGGCTAGGGGCGCACGCCGGGGCGCGCGAGGCCGCCCGGCCGGAGCTGGCTGCCGCCCGGCGGCACGCCCTCGACGGCCACCATGGCAGGGTTCAGGACCAGCAGACCGCCGTCGGGAAGACCGACCGGCACGAGACGCGGATCGAGCGCCCCGAGGGCGGCGTGCGCAGCGGACCCCATGGTGCAGGTCACCAGGTCGACCGGCAGGCCGATGCCGGCCGCGGCGAGGCGGCGGGCGGCGAGCTCGAGGCCGGCGCGGAGGCGCGGGTCGGGCGCACCGTCGGCGTGGGCCAGCTCCATGCCGAGCACGGCGAGAAGCGACGTCGCGCCGCGATGACGCACGACGAGCTGCGCCGGGTCCCGCTCGACGAGCCACGCGACGCCGGCCTCGATGAGCGGCCGCATCCATGCGGCGCCGACCAGTCGCTCCAGCACCTGCAGGTCCTTCACATTCTGCACGTGATAGAAATCCGAGAAGGCCGCCGCGGTGAGATCGCGCTCGATGAAGCCGTTGGGCAGCACGAGTCGCGGCCAGCGCGACTTGGAGCGCCGGAGCAACGCCCGCGTCCCGCGCTCGATCCAGCCCCACGCGCCGCCGTCGCGCGGTCGGCCGTCGGCCCCCGGGCGCTGCGCGTGGAGCGCCCGGTCCCGCAGCCCGGCCAGGATCGCGAACCAGCGCTCGCCGGGGCGCGCGGTGAGCACCCGCTCGGCCGCCCGCAGGCCGCGTGTGAACGCGTCGTGGTGCGGCGAGCCGGGATCGGTGGCGCCGAGCCGCGCCAGGGCGGCGAGCGTGTCGAGCTGCGTGTTGAGGCACAGGGTGACGCCGGGCGGCTTGCCGAAGGCGGTCGACCCGGACATGGCATAGAAGCGCCGGGCCGTGGCGAGGTCGATCTCGAGCGTGTCGTGCAGGAACCAGAGCCCGTCGGTGTCGAGCGGTGCGGCGATCCGGAGGAGCCAGTCGAGCGCCTCGAGAGCGCGCGCACGGAAGAGCGCCGTACCGCTGCGCGCGTGCTGTGCGAGGAGGAGCGCGATGCCGTCGAGCTGGAGGCGGGTGTGGGTCTCGTCGAGATCCGTCCAGTTGCCGTGGCGCCAGCGGTGGTCGTCGTCGAGGGCGAGCAGGACGGCGTAGGCGACGGCCTCCTGGAGGGTGGCGTAGAGCGCCTTGCCGGTGGCGGCGCCGAGAATGCCGAGGAGCTGGTCGAGGACCCGGCCGGCCTGCTCGTTGCGCGAGCGGCCGCCGGCGTGCCAGGCACGCTGCTCGTGGACAGCACCAGCGGCCAGACAGTGCCAGACATCGGCCAGGCCGCCGTAGTCGAAGTGACGCACGAAGCTCCAGCGCCGGGTCTCGACCGGGTCCCGTGTGGCCAGCTGGTGCTCGAGCGCAGCCGCCGCCTCCCCCTCGGCGCGCACGATCTGGATCTCGAGGCGGTCGGCGACCGGCGCCCCCCCCAGGTCGAGGACGAGCCCGGCGCCGCCCGGCTCGAGTCGCGCCGGGCGCGGCGCCTCAGCGAGGATGTGGCGACGCGACGCGTCCCAGCGGCGATCGGCCGGCGGTACCGGCAGCCAGAGGAGCAAGCCGGGGCCGGTGGCCACGTCGCCGTCGTGCGCCAGATCTCGGAGTGCGGTCGCACCGTCGAGACACATGGATGGGGGTGGCGACGGGGCGCTGGCCGGCGCGTTCGCCGGCGGCGGCTCGAGGGCGATGGTCACCAGCTCGAGCGCCAGGCCGCCCGGTGGGGTCAGGCGGTCCCGGAGGATCTCGCAGCGCCAGCCGTCGGCGAGCGTCACGGTGCGCACGGTGCGCTCGAAGCGCTCGTCCGTGTGAACGACGCGCACCGAGCCGTCGGCGTCCCCGGTGTCGAGGAGATCGGCGAGCGCGAGCTGTCTGGACCCGCCGTCCATGCCGTACCGGTTCCCGCCCGCGGCGCCTAGCCGATCGCGACGTCCTCGTAGTTGTCCATCAGGCGCTCGCGCCGCGCGCGATCGATCAGATCGACGAAGGCATCGAGCGCCAGGGTCTGCTGTTCGCGCACCACGTAGCGCCGCCAGGTAACCGTCTGGTCGGCGACCTCCTGGCCACCGATCACCAGCAGGTTGGGGATCTTACGGGTGATGCCGTTCCGCAGGCGCTTGTTGAACGAGTCGCCGCTCGCGTCGAGCTCGGCGCGGATGAAGCGCGCACGGAGCGCCTGGACGACCTTCTCGGCGTAGACCGCGTGGTCGTCGGCGACCGGCACCACCCGCACCTGCACCGGCGCCAGCCAGGTCGGGAAGGCGCCATTGTAGTGCTCGATCAGGAACGAGATCATGCGCTCGTGGGTCGACAGCGGCGCGCGGTGGATGATGAACGGCCGGTGGTACTCGCCATCCCGCCCCTTGTACCGGAGGTCGAAGCGCTCGGCGACGCCGAAGTCGAGCTGGTTGGTCGAGGCGGTCTCCTCGCGACCGACGACGTTCTCGATCTGGTAGTCGACCTTCGGGCCATAGAACGCGGCCTCGCCCTTGCCGACCTCGTACGGCAGGCCGCTCTCGTCGAGGATCTCGCGCACGACGCGCTCTGCGAACGCCCAGCCCTCGGGATCGTCCAGGTACTTCTCACCCTTCTTCGGGTCGTCCGGATCATGAGTCGAGAGCCGCATCCAGTAGTGCGAGAGCCGGAGATAGTCGTAGTAGAAGCGACAGAGCTCGAGCACCTGGGCGAACTCGTCGCGCACCTGCCCCTCGGTGCAGTAGATGTGGGCGTCGTTCATCGACATGCCACGTACGCGCAGGAGGCCCGCCAGGGTGCCGGAGAGCTCGTAGCGGTAGACGTCGCCGTACTCCGACAGCCGGAGCGGCAGGTCGCGATAGCTGCGCGGCACCGACCGGAAGATGATGTGGTGGTGCGGGCAGTTCATCGCCTTCATGTAGTAGTTCGACTCGCCCGGCATCTCCATCGGCGGGAACATCGAGTCCTTGTAATAGGGCAGGTGCCCGGAGGTGTAGTAGAGCTCCTCGCGCGCGATGTGCGGGGTGGCCACCGGCTGGTAACCCTGCTTGAACTCCATCTCGCGCGCGAATGCCTCGAGCTCGTCGCGGATCACGGTGCCGTTCGGCAGCCAGAGCGGCAGGCCGGGGCCGATCTCCTCGGAGATGACGAACAGGTCGAGCTCCTTGCCGAGCTTGCGGTGGTCGCGCTCGGCGGCCAAGCGACGCTTCTCGATGTACGCGTCGAGTTCCTCACGCGAGCCGAACGCGAGACCGTAGATGCGGGTCAGCATCGGGCGCTTCTCGTCGCCGCGCCAGTAGGCGCCGGCGATCGAGTCGAGCTTGAAGGCCTTGGCGTCGAGGTCCGCGGTCGAGGTGACGTGCGGCCCCTCGCACATGTCCTCGAACGGGCCATTGCGGTAGAACGTCAGCTCGGCGATGCCGCGATCGCGCAGCTCGCGCGCATACTCGGCCTTCATCGCCTCGCCGCGCTCCTCGAGATGGGCGATGGCGGCCTCGGCCGGCATCGAGCGCAGCTCGAACTCCTGCCGCCGACCGATGATCTTGCGCATGCGCTTCTCGATCGCTGGCAGGTCCTCGGGCGTCAGCGGCTCGGAGAGGTCGAAGTCGTAGTAAAAGCCGTTGTCGACCGGCGGGCCGAAGCCGAGCCTGGTCCCCGGCCGGACCTCGAGCACCGCCTGGGCGAGGACGTGCGCCAGCGAGTGGCGGCGGCGGTAGAGCGGGTCGTCGTCGTGGCCGTGGTCGAGGAAGCTGGCTTCCGGACCGGCGGCGGCGGCGGTGCTCTCGGCACCGCCCTCGGCGCTGGCCTCGGCGCTGGCGCCGGCGTTCGATTCAGCATTCAAGTCGGGATTCCGGTTCATGATCCGCCTGTGACCTGACGATGGGCCAACGGCGACCCACCGGTTCGAGCCCCGGGTTCATGGCGCGCGAGTCCGTCCACGATGAACGATCGAGAGTAGCAGATCGGGCGGTTGATCGCGAGATTGCCGGGGGTCGGACTCGAACCGACACGAGCCTCGCGGCTCAGCGGATTTTAAGTCCGCCGTGGCTACCGATTTCACCACCCCGGCAGCGGTCGGTCAGTCGATCAGCGGTGGCGACGCGGGTCGGGGGTGGAGGCGGCACCCGGACTCGAACCGGGGAATATCGGTTTTGCAGACCGATGCCTTACCACTTGGCTATGCCGCCCCCGGGCAGCGGTCGGTACGCAATCTGTGAGGTGGGATCGTCGCGTCGCCGCTGGGGACCTACGGGCGAGATGGAGCGGAAGACGGGATTCGAACCCGCGACAACCACCTTGGCAAGGTGGGGCTCTACCAGACTGAGCTACTTCCGCTCAAAACACCACGTCCGCGCTGACGCGGACCGGCAAAGACTGTAGGATCCAGGTTCATGGTTGTCAACGCCGATGTTCGCGGCGGCGGCCGGCCCACGCTTCGATCTGCCGGCCGGACTTGAGGTTGGCCCGGGGCCGCGGGGCGCCGGGCAGCCGGAGGGCAGCGATGGCACTCCACGTGCATAAGTACGGCGGGACCTCGCTCTCGACCGCGAGTCGCATCCGCGACATCGCGGTCCGCCTCGCGCAGGTCCACGAGGAGGGGCACGGCCTCCTGGTCGTGGTCTCGGCGATGGGCGGCACCACCAACCAGCTCCAGTCGCTGGCCCACGAGATCAGCCCGCGGCCGGCGCTCCGCGAGCTCGACATGCTGCTCACCACCGGCGAGCGGGTGTCGATGGCGCTCCTGTCGATGGCGCTCGAGGCGGTCGGCCTGGATGCCATCTCGCTGACCGGCTCCCAGTGCGGCATCATCACCGACGGCAACCATACGCGGGCCCGGATCCTCGACATCCGCGGCGACCGCATCCAGGAGGCGCTCGACCTCGGTCGCATCGTCATCGTCGCCGGCTTCCAGGGCGTCAGCCGCGCACGCGAGATCACCACCCTCGGCCGCGGCGGTTCCGACATCACCGCCGTCGCCCTCGCCGCTCACTTCCATGCCGCACGCTGCGACATCTTCTCGGACGTCGACGGGGTCTACACCGCCAATCCGGGACGCGTCGGCTCCGCCCGCCGCCTCGAGCGCCTCGATCACCTCTCGATGGCGACCTATGCCCGCCTCGGCGCCGGTGTCCTGCACGCTCGCGCCGCCCGCCGCGCCGCGCGTGGCGCCGTGCCGCTGCGTATCGTGTCGAGCTTCATCCCCGGTCGCGGCACCGAGGTCGGTGGGCCGCTCGAGGGTGTGCCACCGGTGATCGGCGTCGGCTCCTGCCGCGCCGCGACCCGGCTCGACTGCCTGCACGACGACGGTCCGACCATCGCCGGGCACATCGACGACGCCGGCCTCTCCTGCCTCGCCGCCGGCGCGCTACCGACCGGGGGCATCGGGGTCTTCGTGCCGGCGGGCGACGCCGACGAGGCGCGCGACCTCCTCACCACCCAGCTCGAGACCCCGGTCTACGACGTCCATCACGGGGCGCTCGTCGCCGTCGTGACGCGGCCCGACGTCGATCGGCGGGCCGAGTTCGAGGCGATGGTGCCGTCCGGCGAGCGCAAGGAGCGCGCCGTGGCCGCGGAGCCGGGGGCGGTCATGGCGCTCGTCGATCCGGCGCGGGCCGACGCCACCGTGCTCGAGCTGCACCGCCAGCTGGTCGAGGAGCCCGCCGGCATCGACACCCTTGCCGACCGCCCGGCCCCCTAGCCATGCCCGCCGACCGAGTGACCCGGCGACCGGGGCCCGGCCCTCGGTGACCGGGTCCCGGCCCTCGGCGACCGGCAGCGTGCGCCTGGGCTCGAACAGCCGCGCGCGCCCGCGAGACGGCGGCACGGACCGGCGAGCACCGGTGGCGTGGGCACGCGCGGAACTCGCCGGCGCACGCTGCCGGTCCCCTGCGGGCCTGGGTCTCGATCCGGGTCACCGGTCCGCTATGGGGTGCGCCAGGCGGGAGCCGGGGGCCGGCGGTCGGGCGGGCGAGTGGGCAAGCGAGTTGGCGCGCGCGGCAGGTGCACTTTGATCCGGACCGACGGTCATCGCGTGCGCCGTCGAGCCCGCCGCCCGACCGCCGGCTCAGGGCTCCCCCGCTCCCAGCGCCGCGACCACGGAGCGCGTCAGCCCCCAGGCCCGTCCACGCCCCAGGCCGCGTGCGCCGCCGCGATCAGCTCCCGTACGCGCTCGACGTCGACCGGCGCGCCGGAGTGCCCGTCCCGCTGGGCGGCGGTGGCGACGATGGCGCCGCGAGTGCCGGGCAGCAGGGTGGCGGCGTTGTCCGGGGCGAGGCCGCTCCCGACCAGCACCGGCACCTCCGGGACGGCGGCCAGCACCGTGTCCAGGTCGGCCCGCACCGCCGCCTGGCCGGTCGCCTCTCCGGTGACGACGAGTGCGTCGGCGCCGGCCCGCCGCACCAGGTCGGCAGCGCGGGCGCCGAGCGATGTCCCCCACAGGACGCGGCCGTGCTTGACGTCGACGTCGGCCAGGACGGCGAGCGGATGCTCGAGCTGTCGGCGGGCGGCCGCGACGGCTGCCGCATCGCCCTCGATGAGCCCCTGGTCCGTCGCCACGACGCCGGCCAGCACGTTGACCCGGATGCCGCAGCCGCCGACCGCTCCGGCCACCGCCAGCGCCCCGGCGGCGTCGTTCCTGAGCACGTTGACGACGAGCGGCAGCGGCACCGCGGCACGCACCGCCAGCGCCAGCCGGGTGAGCCAGGTCAGCACCAGCGGCTC
>JASFRE010000060.1:0-12925 GCA_050115055.1 Candidatus Eiseniibacteriota bacterium
ACGCCGGCCTCGAGGAGCGGCACGTGATCGTCGTAGAGCATGATCGGCGGACCGTCCGCGAAGGCGTCGATGGCGAGGAAGCGGGCGCGCTCCCAGACATAGCGCTGGATGTCGGGGGCGCCGCGCACGCCATGCATCTCGGGCACGATGCGGAGGTCGCGGTCGCCGACCATGTCCAGCACGATGGCGTAGGCGGGGGGCTCGACGAGCCGCCGCGCGAACTCGCGAGACCCCACGCAGAATGACTCGAGCGAGTCGGCGAGCCCCGCATCCTCGCCGTCGAAGAAGACCAGGTCGACGCCGACCGCGGGCGGCCGGGCAGCGCACATGCCGGCCAGGGCGAGGAGGATCGCGCAGCCCGAGGCCGAGTCGTTGGCCCCGAGCACCGGCTCCTGGTGGCGGGACGGGTCGGGATCCTGGTCGGCCCAGGGCCGCGAGTCCCAGTGGGCGCCGAGCACCACCCGCGGCCGCAGCTCCGGCGCCACCCGGCCGATCACGTTGGTCAACACCACCGGGGCGGCGAAGCGCGGCAGGAGCGCCTCGAAGCGCTGCTCCTCGACCAGGACCCCCGCGCCCTCGAGCGTCTCGCGCAGGTAGGCCCGGGCAGCGGCATGCGCCGGCGTGCCCGGCACGCGCGGGCCCAGCGCGCAGAGCTCGACGAGGTGCTGCATGGCGCGAGCCGCCGGGAAGGGCGGCGCCGCCAGCCCCGGGAGGCTGGCCGCCAGCGCCGCCAGGCCGGCGATCGCCGCGGTGAGGACGAGCCGCCCGGCACCGCGGTGCCGCCGGTCTCGCTCACGCTCTTCCACGACCTCTCCCGCCATGGCTCGCCTCCTCCATCCCACCGTGGCACGCGGTCAGAAATTGAAGACCAGGGACAGCGACAGCGACAGCGTCCGCAGCTTCTGGCCGGTCTTGTTGTTGTTGTTGCGACCGTAGTTGAAACTGAAGGTGGTGTCCACGTTCTGGCGCCACTTGTAGGTCGTCCCGGTCCGGAACGACGTATTGGACGAGTCGCGGGTGATGGTCGACGGCTGCCCGGCGCGACCGTTCTCGGCGAAGTCGGTCGAGCGACTGACGTCGAAGTTGAGAGTCAGGTCACCGTTCAGCTTCTTCGGCTCGTCCATCCACGGCAGCTTGATGCCGCTGCGCCGGTCGAAGCGGCGCGAGAAGCTGAGCGTCAACTGGCGCCGTCGGTTGAAGTCGATGCGCCCGAGACCGGCGTTGTTGTCCCGCGTACGGGTGCTCGACGAGGTGTACTGCATCCGCGACGACCAGCCGCCGGACAGCGATCCGTTCAGACCGATGATCGGGTTCCAGTTGGAGCGCACGGTGACGTTCTGGCTCTCGTCGCCGCGCGGCCCCGACTCGGAGCGGTCGCGCGTGTAGCGGGAGTTGACGTTGAGGGTCCGGAAGACGCGCTGCAGCGGCGCCAGCTTGGTGTGTGCCTGGCGCCAGTTGACGTCGACGTCGGGCCAGGTCCGCGTGGTCGTCACGCGCGGCACCGAGAACGAGGCCTCGCGCTCCTGCTTCGAGAAGCCGTAGGCGGCGGTGCTCGAGACGCCGCCGGCGAAGTCGATGCCCGAGCTCAGGTTGGCGCCGCGCGACTTGGAGAAGCTCTGGCGGCCGCGGCTGGTCACCCGCACGTCGGGACCTGGATGGGTCGAGAACCCGAGATAGTACTGCCAGCGCGGCACGCCCGTGGCATAGGAGAAGTCGCGGCTCTCCGACAGGTTGGCGCTGACGCGCACGTCCTGGAAGCGGCCGACCCGCCCGATGGCCATCTGCACGACCTCGAGCGTCCCCGCCACCGAGTCGCCCGGTGCGCGCGCCCCGCCGCGTGGTCCGGCCCGCCCGGTCAGCGCCGTGAGCGGTAGCGTGGCGCCCGCCGACAGGCTGCGGCTCGCCGAGATGTTCCGCACCTGCTCGGAATCGCTCGCCAGCTGGAGGTTCGGCGAGTGGTCATCCCTGGAGCCGCCGCGGAAGGTGAAGTTGGGGGCGAGGCGCCAGGCCGGCGGGTTCCAGTTGATGGTCAGGTCCTGCGTCCGCCGGGTCTCCGTCCCGATGTTGAAGCCGAACAGCCACTCCGCAGGGTTGTCATAGGTGAGGTCACGCGACGAGTCGACGCGGTAGGTCGAGCGCAGGCTGCGCAGCGGATTCAGGCTCCCGGAGGCGTTCAGCTGTGCGGTCTTGTTGAAGGTCTGGGAGATCAGCTGGCGCACCGCGGGGTTGTCCAGATCACGGCTGAAGTTGAAGCTGCGCTGCGAGTTGACGCGCGCCGAGAAGCTCAGGTTCTCCGGGAAGTAGCGGATCTCGCTCCCACCGATCCGGATCGGTCTGAGAGACGGGTTGATCGAGTAGTTCAGGCCAACCGCGATCGTGCGGCTCGAGTCGCGACGGGTCTGCGTGAGGCCGCGGCTGTCTGAGAGCGAGAAGTCGGCGCGCAGGCCGTCCAGCGTGTAGCGCATGAGGGCGGGCGTCTCGGGTCCGCCTTGCCGGCTCAGGTTGGCGTTGATGCTACGGCGGGTGGAGCCGCGCTTCTGGTTGTTGGAGGCGTCGGCGTCGAGCACCACGTCGTCGCCGACCCGGAACTCCGGCAGCTCCTGGGTATCGGAGAAGTTGAACGACACCGGCAGGCGGAGCCCCGTGGTCTCGGCGAACTTGTGGAGCTGGGCGGTCGAGCGAATGCGGAACTCGCGCCGCTTGCTACCACTGCCCCGGTTGACCGTCTGCCGGCCGGAAGAGCCGATCGACAGGAAGTCCTCGTCCTGGGTGGTGATGTCGGCGCCGATCGTCATGAAGTCGGCGAGCGCCGCATCGACGTTGAACCGCGTCGCGGTGCCGATGTCGCGGATGACGTCGTCGAGACGCAGATCGTTGTACCAGACGGTGCCCGTCCGCCGGTCGGCCGAGATGTTGCGAATGCCGAAGGTCATGCGCCGTACGCGGGTGAAGGAGGGCCTCCCGACGAACTTGAGCCGGCGACCGTCCGCCAGCGTTCGCCCGTAGGTCGAGTCATCCGGGGCCGCCTCGGCCTTGAGATCGGAGAGTTCGGTGATCGGGATCAGGATCTCGCGCCAGCTCGACACCGGCGTTTCGAGGGGAACCGCCAGCTCGTAGAAGTTGAGGGTGTCCGCCCCGAAACGCACGAACGCCTCGACGCCCTGCGCCGCCACCCCGCCCTGCGTGGGATCCTGGCCGTTGTAGAGGTACCACTTCAGGGTCTCGTAGAGCGTGAAGTCGCGATCGTTCGGGAAGGTGCGGAAGGCCGTGCCCTCGATGCCGGGACGCAGGCGCTCGAAGTCGAGGGCCAGCGCGCTCTCCCGCTCGGTGATCCGGTCCTGCTCCTCGAGCTCGAAGGGCGGGATGTACTCGTTGGCGTCCTCCTTGTTGTTGATGCCCCGGACCTTGAAGGACTCGATCCCCGAGGGATCGGGCTCCGCCACGGCGCCGGTCGAGTCGTGCAGCGCCTCGACCTGGTAGAGATTGCCGAGGATGTCGACCCCGGCGATCTGCACGGTGACCGGGCGATCGAAGCCGGTGAACCAGATGCGCAGGTGACGGACCGATCCGAGGCTCGGCGAGTTGACGCGTTTGCGGAGCTCGGTGTCGATCGGGATCCGGAAGAGGCGCCAGCCGTTGGCGTTTCCGACCTCCGGGTCTCGGTTGTCGTCGCTGCCGAACGCCACCCAGCTCCGGTTCGGGAACTCCTCGAAGACGTCGGTCGCGACGAAGGTCGGGTCGCTCAGATTGACCCGGTACTCGAAGTAGTTGTTCGATGTGCTGCCCTGGAAGCTGTTGTCACGGTTGATGTCCTCGTCGTCGAGCCGTCGGTTGTCCTCGAACTGGTTGATGTCGCGGAAGCCGTCGTACTCGAAGGCGTCCTCGATGTCGTCGACCGCGCTGCGATCGAACATGAAGTCGTCGCCGTTCGGGTCGGGGTTCGTGCTGGGGTCGTAGCCCGGCTCGTCGGGGCTCCGGAGGTTGTCGAAACCCGTGTCCTCGTAGCCGTCCTCGATCGCCTCGTTCAGGTCGAGGATGCCATCGCGGTTCAGGTCCTCGAGGTCGCGGACGCCGTTCGCCAGCTCGCCGGGGTCCCAGAACGCGTCCTCGGAGACCGTTCCGAGATCGATCACCATCTCGGCCCGTCCGTTGCGGACCTCCGGATTCTGGAAGTCGTTCAGCCAGACCTCGATGAACTGCTTGCGGGTGAAGTCGGCGCCAGTGGCGCTGAGGCCCTGCGAGAGCCCGACCCAGGTCTCGGCCGCCGTCAGGCTGGAGAGGGTGTCGGGCGGCTCGATGCGCAGCATCAGGATCTGCCGGCGGTCGTCGCCCTCGAGCTCGTCCAGATCGGGGAAGAGGTCGCGCTCCTGCACCGGGCTGACGACCGGGTTGTACCAGAGCAGACCGCCACGATCGAACACGGACGCGTGCGCCGCGTCGTCGTCGAGCGTGTCGGGACGGGAGGACCAGAACCACTGTTCGCGGTTCATCGACAGGACCGAGGTCTCCTTGGCGCCCTCGAAGTCGTCGAGGTAGACCTCGCCGCGGGTATTGGGATTGGGCAGGCTGAGGGCGACCTCGCCTCCGATGTCGAGGCGCGAGTCGCCGTTGGCGCGGAGCAGCGGCAGCCGGTCGACGGCCCGGGTCAGCCAGAAGGGCTCGGAGCGGACGCTGCCGTTCAGCGACCCGACGATGGTGCGCGAGGGCTCCTCCCCCAGCTTCGGGCGGCGCTCGGAGACGCCGGCGCCCTCGAACAGCCAGGTCGCGCCGAACTGGCGTTCCGGTGAGGGCTTGTAACCGACGTTGAAGCCCATGAGGGTTTTCTGGCCGAGCGCGAACAGCGGCGCATAGGCGTAGTCGATCTGCACCTCGGCGTCGGTGGCGACGTTGGCGGCTCCGGTCAGCCGCACGATGCCGGTCTCGTAATCGATGTGGTAGTCGCGCCCGCGCTGCAGGGTCTGGCCGTCGACCACCACCGACTCCGAACCCTCGAGAATGGTGCCGGGGGCGCTGAGGACGAACTGCGTCTGCTGGGTGGCGTAGGAGACCTCGAAGTAGTAGCGCCCGTCCTCGCCGCGGTTGGGGTTGCGCTTGTCGTAGATCGCGCGGTTCGGGGTGCCGAGCGGCAGCCCAGGATCGAGGCTGTCGGGCCGATCCTCCTCGGTGTAGAACAGCGCCGGGCGCTCGGCGGGCCCCGGGGCCCCGCCGTCCTGCAGCGCCCGGAGGTCGTTCACGAAGAACGGCCAGCCCATGTCGATCGCGCCGGGCGCGAAGGGACGCAGGTCCGGCAGGACGAGGAGCCCCTCGCCGGGGTAGATGAAGTCCCGGTCGACGATGTCGTCGAAGCCTGGCGTGCCGAACTCGTCCTGCCGGTCGAGGCCGAGCATGCGCAGATAGGTCGCCTCGGGGTCGTCGCCCAGGTACTCGCGCAGCTCGCCGGTGCGGATGCGCACCGTGAGCTCCAGGGTCGACAGGTCGAGATCGCGACCGCCGAGGCTGTAGATGTTGCGGAGCTCCAGGTTGCGGACTGGGTACCAGAAGTCCTCGGGGCTGAAGAAGTCGCCGTTGAAGATGTTGAACTCACCGGCCGGCACGTAGAGCGCCTTGAAGCGCCCGAGCTCGGCGCCCGACGGCACCAGTCCGTAAGTGATGGTGCTGCCGTCCGCGTAGGTGGCGGTGAAGGTGGCCCCCAGGCGCTCGCTCGGACCGATCGGCCGCAGCATGTCGAGCACCGGGTAGTTGTAGATCTCGGCGTTCTCGCCCGTCCCGAACTGGACCGAGAAGAGGTCGTTGCGCAGGATGTAGTCCTCCTGCTCCACCAGCACGTCGAAGAAGCCCTCCACCGAGTCCGGAGGCGACACGTTCGGGTCGAGGAACAGGGCGCCCTCGACCGCGCTGCCGTTGTTCTGCTGGTTGAAGTCGTCGCGCCAGACCTGCAGGTCGGTGATGATCGGTGGGGGAACCCAGTCCGGGTCGTCCGGCGGCAGGATCACTCCGCTGAGCTGCGGATCGGCCGGATCGACCAGGAAGAAGAAGCGCCGCTGCACGTACTCGATGTCGTAGATCTCGTTGCTGGTCTCCTGGGCGCGGCCGGTGAAACCGGAGCTGGCGGTCTGGCCCTCCTGCTTGGAGGCGATCATCGTGAAGTCGATGTCGCCGAACTGGCTGGCGGTCTTGATGCCGAAGAGGCCCTGGTGCTGGCCGTTGTAGCTCACGAAGCCGGTGCCCGGCAGGGCGAGGCTGGTGTTGCCGAGATCGACGTTCTTGATGACCTCGTCCTCGTAGCCCTGGTAGCGGATGGCGATGCGGTTCGACAGCGGCGTGTCGGCGTTCGAGTTCTCCTTCCAGTCGATCGTCACCTTGTCGCCGATCTGGCCGTCGACGCCGATGTTCAGGTCCTGGCGCAGGTCGAGCTGCGGGAACTTCGACTGGCGGCGGGTGTCGGTCTCGGTGAGGTTGGCGTCCCAGCGGCTGGTGCCCGAGATGGTGATGCGCTCGGTGCCGCGAATGGTGATCTGGGCGCCGCGACCGATGATGCCCTCCATCGGATGGCTGAAGTCCGAGGAGAGGGTCACGCCGCGCGTCGTCTCGACGCCGATCGGCGACTCGTCCATGCTGCGGCCGATCATCCGCGTCCGCACCTCGCGCCGCCAGTCGTCCCAGCTGCGGACGACGACGCTCTCCCGGGCGTAGGCCTCGAAGTCCTGCGCGGCGGAGCGCTCGACCGTCACCCCGCCGACCTGGGTGGTGCTCGTCACCAGGCCATGATCGAGGTCGACCTCGACGTCGGTGGAGCGGCGGTCGCCATTCACCCGGAAGGCGAACTCGCTGGCCGGCAGGGGCTCGACCTGGCGGCCGAGGAGCGAGGCACGACGGGTCCGGAGGTCCGCGTCCGGCGCCCAGTCCCAGAGCGCGACGCTGGCATCCCGGGCGATGCGCGGTTGCGGGCGCGGCGGCGGCGGCGGCCCGACGTAGCGCTCCTCCGCCGGCGGCTCGAGGGCGGCCGGCGGCACGAGGCGCGCGAAGACGGCCTCGGTGGTCGCGTCGCGGCGGCGCTGCTCGGGGGAGGGCTCCGCCTCCACCGCGGCCTCCTGCGCCGACGGCTCGGCGACCTCGGTGGCGCCGGGCAACGGCGGCCCCGCTCCGGGCCGGGCACCACCCGCCGTCGTGTCGGTGGCGGCCGGCGGCGGGCCGACCAGGGGCGTCTCGCTGCCGGGCGGCTCTCCGGTGGCGCCAGGCGACTCCGCGGTCGCCCCCGGCGGCTCCTCGCCGCGCCGCGCCGCCTCCTCGGCCGCCCGGCGCGCAGCGCGGATCGAGTCGCGGCGCGCCGCCGTCTCCTTGGCGTACTCGTCCTCGATGCCGTAGCCGACCTGGCCCCGCCCCTCCGGCGTCGCGAGCAGGGTGAGACCGACGATGAGTGGCAGGGAGAGGACGAGGACGCGGCGCGCGGCGGGACGTGCCGGGCGCGGAGCGGCGAGAGGGACCCGGGACCCGGGAGCGTCGCGGCTGATAGGATGGGTCACCTGTCCCAACATCGGCGGCTGGCTGAGGATCGAGCGGGAGACCGCTCGCGGCACCCGCCAACGAAGGGATTGGCCCCCGGCTCACGTGGTGTAAGGTTCGCTGCGCTTGCCGGCCGCACCCGGGGCGGCGGGCCTGACATGATCGAGATCGAACGGCAATGTATCAAATCGCACCGGGACAGGGACGCGGCAATTCGGCCAGTCCACCGCCAGCGGTCGGCGGCGCGCGGCACCGAGGGCTCGGGAGGACCGGAGTCGAGACTCGCCCATGACCATCGATAGGTACATCCTCCGCGAGCACCTGGTTCCGTTCCTGTTCGGCTTCGCCATCGTCACCTTCCTCCTGTCGATGGACTTCATCTTCGACTACCTCGACCTGTTCATCACCAAGGGGGTGCCAGGGCTGGTGGTGCTCGAGCTCTACCTGCTGGGGCTCGGCTGGATGGTGGCGATGTCGGTGCCGTGCGCCTCGCTGGTGGCTCCGCTCATGGCCTTCGGGCGCATGGCCCAGGACAACGAGATCACCGCCCTGCGCTCGAGCGGCGTCCACATGCTGCGCATCGTCCGCCCGGTGATGGCCGCCTCGGTGTTGCTCGCCATCCTGCTGACCCTGTTCAACAACCACGCGCTGCCCCGGACCAACCACGCCTTCGCGAACCTGATGATCGACATCTCGCGCAAGAAGCCGGCGCTCGAGCTTCAGGAGGGGGTATTCATCAACGACCTGCCGGGCTACTCGATGCTCTTCGGCAAGGTCGATCCACGCACCTCGAGGATGGAGAACGTCACCATCTACGAGCTCAATCCGCGCGGCAAGCCGACGACGATCGTCGCCCGGCGCGGCCGCCTCGCCTACAGCGAGGATGGCGACACCCTCATCCTCTATCTCGAGGACGGCGAGATCCACGAGGTGCCCGATCCCTCGCAGCCCCAGAAGTACCGCCGCATGATGTTCGAACGCCACGTGATCTACGTGAAGGGGGTGTCGCACGAACTGCAACGCACCGAGCGCGAGACGAAGAGCGACCGGGAGATGTCGACCCGCGAAATGCAGCGGGAGATCGACTCGCTCGATGCGCGGCGCACCGAGGTGATCGCCGAGCTCGACACGATCGCCGTGCGCGGCGGCGCCGAGAACCTGGCCGACCTGCTCAGGCGCCGCGGCGAGGAGAGCTACATCCCCTGGTGGCGACGGCTGGCGCACACGGCGGGCGGCCTCATCCGCCTGGGGCCGATCGACCATGCGCCGATCATCGAGGAGGAGGTCGGGCCCGGCGACGAGGCGGCACCGATCCGCCTCTCCGACACCGATGCCGCCCGGCTCAGGGTGAAGCGGGTCGAGCTCAAGGCGATCGACCGGCGCATCCAGTCCTTCCAGGTCGAGGTCCACAAGAAGTTCGCGATCCCGGTCGCCTGCATCGTCTTCGTGCTGGTCGGGGCGCCGCTCGGCATCCGCGCGCGCCGCGGCGGCGTCGGCATCGGCTTCCTGTCGGTCGCCTTCTTCATCTTCTACTACATCTGTCTGATCGGCGGCGAACAGCTGGCCGATCGCTCCTTCCTGCCGCCGTGGCTCGCCATGTGGATCGCCAACGTGGTGATCGGTGCGCTCGGCGTCGCCTTCACCCTGCGCATCATCGAGGTCGGCCGGTCCGGGGCGCGACCGGCGCCGCCCGCCCCGGTGCGCGCCGACGCGGCGGGCGGTGAGCCACCCGCGACCGCCGGGGATCCGGAGGCCGCGTCGTGAGGATCCTCGATCGCTACGTGCTCCGGGAGTTCCTCGGCTACCTGGCGCTCGGCATGATCACCTTCCTCGGCATCTTCATCGTCGTCGACGTCTTCGAGAAGGTCGACACCTTCGTCGACGGCGAGGCGCCGGTGGCGCTGGTCGCGCGCTTCTACCTGTACTACGCCCCGTGGGTGGCCGTGCAGGTCCTGCCGGTGGCGATGCTCCTGGCCAGCCTGATGGCGCTCGGACGGCTGGTGCGCCAGCACGAGCTCACGGCGATGCTGATGGCCGGGATGAGCCTCGCGCGCGCCTACGGGGCGGTGCTGGTCTTCGGGATGCTGGTATCGATCGGCGCCTTCGCCCTGGAGCAGGGCGTGGTCCCGGAGGCGAACTACCAGCGGCGCATCATCCTGCAGCACGACATCAAGAAGAAGCCGCGGCCGTCGAGCCGCCGCGAGCGGGACGTGCTCTACGTCGGCCGCGGCGGCCGGATCTACACCATCGGCTCCTACGATCCGGAGCGCGCCCTGATGCGCGACGTCATCATCGAGGAGCGCGAGCAGAACGTCGTCACCCGGCGCATCGACGCGCAGCTCGGGCGCTGGATCGACGACCACTGGGAGCTCACCGGCGTCACCATCCGCACCTTCGATGGCGACAGGCTGGACGAGGAGCAGCGCTCGACGCTCGAGCTCGACGTGCCGGAGCGTCCCAGGGACTTCGCGCGGGTCGAGCGCGAGCCGGAGGAGATGGGCTGGCGGGCGCTCGGGGCGTTGATCGAGCGCCGCCGGCTGTCGGGCAGCCCCGTCACCCAGCAGATCGTCGACTGGCACATGAAGTTCGCCTTCCCGCTCATCAACTTCATCGTGGTCCTGATCGGCGCGGCACTGTCGACGCGGATCCGTCGCGGCGGCATGGCGGTCGGCTTCGGGCTCAGCCTGCTGATCAGCTTCATCTACTACTGCGGACTGCGTGCCGGTCAGGCGCTCGGCCATGGCGGTGCGCTGCCACCGGTGGTCGCGGCGTGGATCGCCAACCTGCTGTTCGGAGGCGTGGCGCTCGTCCTCTTCCTGCGCGCGCAGCGGGGACGCTGAGCCGGCCGCGGCCAGACTCGGCGGCGGGACGCGGCAGCGGCCTCAGCGCCGGGACGCGGCAGCGGCGTCAGCGCCGGGACGCGGCAGCGGCTTCAGCGGCCAGGCGCGCCAGCTCGAGGAGGGCCGTGCGCTCGCGGCGGCGGCGGTCGACCGAGCGCGGCGGCGCCAGCAGGCGGCACAGGGTGGGGCGCTCGATGCGCTCGCCGACCAGGCCGAGGAAGAGGCGTCGTCCGAGCTCGGCGCCTGCCTGGCGCGCCACCGAGCGGCGTGCCGCGGGGTCGAGACCGCGCAGCCGGCGGCCGACGCGGAACGGACGGCGCCGGATGACGCGCGCCTCGAGCGCCGCCAGGAGCTCGCCGGCGGCGTCGATCCGCCGGCGACGGGGTGCCCGGCGCGGGGCATCGCGCTGCGCGGCATCGGCGACGCGGAGCGGGTGCACCAGACAGGCGCCGACATAGGCCAGTGCCTCGCGGCGCACGGCGGCGAGCAAGGCCGCCTCGGCCTCCGGTCCGCCGGGCGGCGGCTCATCGAGCGGCGGCTCGCCACACGCCTCCTGGAGGATCTGCATCGCCAGCTCCGCAAGGTCATCACTGCGCGGCTGGCGGACGTAGACCAGCCCCAGCTCGGGCACCAGGCAGCGGCCCCGATCGCTGATCTCGCGGCGCAGGAAGGCGAGTCGCGCCCGGTCGACGCCGCGCCGCGCGAGCTCGTCGAGGAAGTCGAGGCTGGCGCCCGTCCGCACCTCTCGCTCCCCATCGGGAGGCTCGAGCCCGAGCAGATCGGCGAGACGCACGATCGCCGCCGCCAGCTCGCCGGCCGGATCGGCCGGACCCGACTGCGCCTGGCCCCAGCGGCTCTCGATCCACGCCAGGTAGGAGCGCTCGCGACGCAGCGGGGTGGCGTTGAGCAGGCAGTAGCGCCCGGGACCAAGCAGCACCGCGCGGGTCTCGAGCTCGAGCCCGCGGGCGACCAGGTCGGCGTGGATCCGGGGCTCGTTCTGATGCACGACCACCATGCGCGTCCCGGGGCGCGCCGCCGCGATCGACGCCGGCAGGTGGTCGGGAGCCAGGTGAAGGTCGCCGACCAGGACAAGGTGCAGCGCCGCGGGGCGCATGGCCAGCGCCCCCGCCAGCCGGCGGGCTGCGTGCCGGTCGCGTCGGCGGATCGAGGCGCTCGAGTCGAGCGCCAGCAGCGGCCAGCCACGCCGCCGCGCGATGTCGAGGAGCGGCCGGTAGTGCGCCCACGGGAAGGGCCAGCTCCGCGGGTAGTCGATCGCCGCCTGCAGGTCGAGGTCGCCGAGCCGTCCCTCGCTCCAGGCATCGAGCACCGTCTGGTGGCGGCTCGCCACCATCTCGAGTCCCAGCACCAGGTGGCGCGTCCGCCCGAGCTCGAGCGCCAGATCGAGCGCGGCACGCTGTGCTTCCGGCAAGGTGTGGTAATCGCCGACCAGCACCACCTCGGCGCGCCGTGCCGCCTCGACCACCTCCCGCCAGGTGACCGGCCGGCATCGGGCCGGCAGCGACCGCTCGTAGGCGCGCCGGTAGCGCACCAGCGCCGGCGGCTCCGGCTGGAGGTAATCGGCGATCTGCGCCTCGACCGTCTCGAGCTCACGGCGGTCGAGGCGATGCAGGAGCTCGCGCAGGCTGGCACCGCCGGAACGGGCGCGCGCCCGGACCGCGCGCGACCGCGAGGCTCCGCCTCCGGCCATCGTGGTCATCGCGACCTCCCCGGCCCACCGGCCGCATCCAGCCGCCGTCGCAACCTACGCGCCCGCTTCTCGACGACGCCTGCCGGCGGGTCGCCGGCGAACAGGGCGCCGATCACCGCCACCCCGCGCGCCCCGGCCTCGACACAGGCGGCGGCGCCGTCGGCATCGATGCCGCCGATCGCCACCACCGGCCGGTCGACCGCGGCCGCCACCGCGGCGAGGCCCTCGAGTCCGATGTGCGGCACGCCGCGCTTGGTGGCGCTCTGGTAGACCGAACCGACGCCCAGATAACCGGCACCGGCCGCCACGGCAGCGCGCGCCGCCCGGGGATCGCGCACCGTACGGCCGAGCCAGCGCCCTGGCAGGAGCCGTGAGGCCGCCTCGAGCGGCAGGTCGTCGTCGCCCAGGTGGACGCCGTCTGCCGCCGCCAGGGCCGCCACGTCGACGCGGTCGTTGACGATGAGCGGCACCCCGATGGCGCCCTGCAGCAGCTCGGCCGTGTCCAGCAAGACGCCAGCCGGGACCGTTTTGCCGCGCAGCTGCAGGACGCCCGCACCGCCGGCGGCGGCGGCGCGCGCCAGCTCCGGAGCACGCTCCGGCGCCACGACCCCCAGGTCGACGATGGCGCAGAGCGTCCAGTCGATGGCGCCGATCACCATGTGCGCGCCCTCCGCGCTGGCCCCGGGAGGGACCAGGCAGCCGAACCGGCCTGGCTGAGCATGGGTCGTCCCTGCGACCGGCCAGGTCGACGCGCGGGGAGTCCGCATGGCGACGGCACGCGTCCCGTGTCCGGACCGGTCGAGCCCGCCAGGCGCTGCGAGAGGAGGCGCCGTCCACGGCGGGGTCACCCCGAGCTTCCCACAGCGAGGCCACC
>JASFRE010000061.1:0-12903 GCA_050115055.1 Candidatus Eiseniibacteriota bacterium
AGGTCTTCAACGGCATCAAGGAGATGGAGCAGCTTCCCGGAATGGTCTTCGTCATCGACACCAAGAAGGAGTCGATCGCGGTACGCGAGGCCAACCGGCTCGGCATCCCGATCCTCGGCATCGTCGATACGAACTGCGATCCGGACCTGATCAACCACCCGATTCCCGGTAACGACGATGCGATCCGGGCCGTCGACCTCTACACCGGCTTCGTCGCCGATGCGGTGCTGGAAGCCCGTTCGCTGATCAGCGAAGGGGCCGGCACGGCGCCAGCGCCCGGGGAGACCCCGGCCACGCCGGAGGCCGCGGCCGCACCGGCACCGGCGGTGTCGAGCAATGGCGGCACGACCGGTGCTGCCACGCCCGCGACCGAATCGACCTCGCAGTCCGATGCCTCGACCGGCGAGGACAGCGCACCGGCATCGACGACCACGTCCACCACGGAGAGCTAGGGGCGATCGATGAGCACGATCACGGCGGCCCAGGTGAAGGAGCTCCGGGAGCGTACCGGAGCGGGCATGATGGACTGCAAGCGGGCCCTGTCCGACACCGACGGGGACATGGAGAAGGCGATCGAGGAGCTGCGCGCGCGGGGCATCGCCGCCGCCGGCAAGCGCGCCGGGCGCGAGACCAAGGAAGGCCAGGTGGTGGCCTACATCCACCCGGGCGGTCGCATCGGCGTGCTCCTCGAGGTCGGCTGCGAGACCGACTTCGTGGCCCGTACCGACGACTTCCAGAACCTCTGCCGCGAGATCGCCATGCAGGTCGCCGCGACCGAGGCCATGGCCGTCGAGCGCGACAGCCTCGATCCGGAGTTCCTCGCCACCGAGCACCGCATCTTCATGGCGCAGGCCGCCGAGTCCGGTAAGCCCGAGGCGGTCCTCACCAGGATCGTCGAGGGCAAGATCGAGAAGCGCATGAAGGAGGTCGTGCTGCTCGAACAGAGCTCGATCCGCGACCCCGACAAGACGGTCCAGGATCTGGTCAACGAGGCCATCGGCCGGATCGGCGAGAACATCGTCGTGCGCCGCTTCGCCCGCTTCCGACTCGGCGAGTCGTAGCGAGCCGGCGATGGCGGACGTGCGTTACAGGCGGATCCTGCTCAAGCTCTCCGGCGAGGTGCTGGCCGGGGACGCCGGCTTCGGCATCGTGCCCGATCGTGTGCAGCAGCTGGCCGACGAGATCGCCGCCGTCCATGCGCTCGGTGTCCAGATCGGTGTCGTCGTCGGCGGCGGCAACATCTTCCGCGGATTGCACGCCGCCGCGGCCGGCATGGACCGCGTCAACGCCGATGCCATCGGCATGCTCGCCACCGTCATCAACGCCCTGGCGCTGCAGGACCATCTGGAGCAGCGTTCCGTCTACACGCGTGTCATGTCGGCGGTACAGATGTCGCAGTTCTGTGAGCCGTTCATCCGGCGTCGTGCGGTGCGGCATCTCGAGAAGGGGCGCGTGGTCATCCTGGCCGCCGGCACCGGCAATCCCTACTTCACGACCGACACCGCGGCGGTCCTCCGGGCGGCGGAGATCGACGCCGACGTCATCCTGAAGGCGACCAAGGTCGAGGGGGTCTACACCGCCGATCCGATGGAGGACGCGAGCGCCGAGCTGTTCGAGAACGTGAGCTTCCGCGAGGTCCTGCTCCGCGGGCTCAAGGTCATGGACCTGGCCGCCATCTCGCTGTGCCGGGAGAATCACATCCCGATCATCGTCTTCAACGTCAATCAGGCCGGCAACATCGAGCGTGCCGTCCGGGGCGAGAAGGTGGGCACGCTGGTCAACTGAGCCGCACGTGCGGCGGCACCGGCCGGCCCCGGGGGTCGGACGGAACCCACGATCCGGAGCTCAGAGTCATGGACAAGGAGATCGTCGACAGGACCAAGGAACGGATGCAGAAGGTGCTCGAGCACACGCAGCAGGAGCTGGGAACGATCCGCACCGGACGGGCCAGCGCCGCGCTGCTCGACTCGGTCCGCGTCGATTACTACGGGACGCCCACGCCCCTCAACCAGTGCGCGGCGATCAGCGTGCCCGAGCCCAAGCTGCTGGTCGTGCAGCCCTGGGACAAGTCGATCACCGATGCGGTGGTGAAGGCGATCCAGCGCGCCGACCTCGGTCTGAATCCCTCCAGCGACGGTAACCTGATCCGCGTGCCGGTTCCGGCGCTCAACGAGGAGCGCCGCAAGGAGCTGGTCAAGCAGGCCGGCCGGCAGGCGGAGGAGGGCAAGGTGGCGCTGCGCAACGTGCGCCGCGACTCCAACGAAGAGCTCAAGAAGGGCGAGAAGTCGGGCGACATCCCCGAGGATGCCTCGCGGCGCGCGCAGGGCGAGGTCCAGAAGCTGATCGAGGACTTCACCACACGCGTCGACGCGATCCTCGAGCGCAAGCGCCAGGAGATCATGGAAGTCTAGCCCGGTCGGGTGCCGCGTCGCCCCGGCCCGCCGCGGCGCCGCGCGCTCACGGAGGTCCACCGCGCGCTCCATGCTGAAGTCGACCGACAGCGCCGCCGCGCCGCTGACCCACACCGACCGGGTGCCGCGCCACGTCGCCGTCATCATGGACGGCAACGGTCGGTGGGCGCGTCAGCGCGGCATGCCGCGGATCTTCGGTCACCGTCAAAGCCGCACCGCCGTCCGCGAGACCGTCGAGAAGGCCGCGCAGCTCGGCATCGAGTTCCTGACGCTCTACACATTCTCGAGCGAGAACTGGCAGCGGCCACGGGCCGAGGTGATCGCGCTCATGGAGTTCCTGGAGCTGACGCTTCTCGACGAGCGCGACGAGCTCGACCGCAACAACGTGCAGCTCCGTGTCATCGGTCACATCGGGCAATTACCGGAACGCGTGCGGCGGGTGCTGCACGAGACCATCGACTACCTGGCGAAGAACACCGGGCTGACGCTCGTGCTGGCGCTCTCCTATGGCGGGCGCGACGAGATCGTCGACGCCGCTCGGCAGCTCGCCCGGTCCTGCGTGCGCGGCGAGCTCGAGCCGGAGGCGATCCAGGCGTCCGATCTGGGCCGCCGGCTCTACACCGCTGAGCTCCCCGATCCGGACCTCCTGATCCGGACCGGTGGGGAGATGCGGATCTCCAACTTCCTGCTCTGGCAGCTCGCCTACGCCGAGATCTACGTGACCCGGGTGATGTGGCCGGACTTTCGCGGTCACCACCTCGTCGAGGCGATCGAGGAGTATGGACGTAGAGAGCGGCGCTTCGGCCGAGTGGAGTGACGGCGCACCGGCCCCGCGGGCGGCGGCGACGCACGGCGGTGCGCTGCGCGCGCGCGTCGTCTCGGCCGTCATCTTCCTGCCGATTCTCATCGTCGTCGTCCGCCTCGGTGGCCTGGCATTCGTCGGGCTCGTCGGCCTGATGGTGCTGCTCGGGCTGGTCGAGTTCTACGGCATGCTGCAATCGAAGGGCGAGCGCCCGTACCGTCTCACCGGCATCGTCGCCGGCCTGGCGCTCGTCTGGTACGCTCACGTGCGCGAGGGCATCCACGCCAACCTGCTCTTGACCGCGGTGCTGCTCGGGGTCATGGTCGTGGAGCTGTTCCGGCGCGACAATCGCGGCGCGCTGCACAACATCGCCGGCACCGTCTTCGGCGTCTTCTACGTCGCCTGGCTCGGTAGCCATCTGGTGTTCCTGCAGGGACTGCCGCTCCTGGCACAGAACGGTGCGGGAGCCAGCGGACCCACGGCGCAGGGCCTGGTGTATTTCCTCTTCCTGATCGTCTGGGGGTGCGACACCGGAGCCTATGCCGTCGGGACGCTGTGCGGCCGTCACCGGCTGCTGCCGCGGGTCAGCCCGAAGAAGTCGGTGGAGGGGGCGATCGGGGGCCTGGTGGTCGGTGCGCTGCTCGGGGCGCTGGCGACGTTCGGCTTCGCCCGCTTCCTGGACCCGTGGTTCGGCGCGCTGCTCGGATTGGCGCTGGCCGCGGCCGGCCAGGTTGGCGACATGGTCGAGTCGCTGCTCAAGCGCGATACCGCGCGCAAGGACTCGGCGGTGACCATGGCGATCCCCGGGCACGGTGGCGTGCTCGATCGCTTCGACTCGGTCCTCTTCGCGGCGCCGGTCTTCTACTACATCCTGAAGGCGATCTATCTCTGAGCTCGGCAGCCGGGAGGCAGGCACCGGGACCGGCCACGGAGCGTCAGCGGCACCATCCGTCATGCATGAGACCCCGCAGACAGGCGCGCCGCTCGACGGCCCGGCAGGCGCACCGCGCGCCGGCGGCCAGCCGCCGCGGGCGCCCGGCGGGCCGCGCCGCCTGGTGATCCTGGGCGCCACCGGCTCGGTCGGCCGCAGCGCCCTCGAGGTGGCGGCGCGCCATCCCGGGCGCCTCGAGGTGGTCGGTCTGGCCGCCTGCCGCCAGGGCGACCTGCTGGCCGCGCTGGGGCGGCGGCACGGGGTCTCGCGGCTGGCCCTGTTCGACGAGGCGGCCGCGCGCCGGGCCGGCCTGCCCGGCGGCGCCGCGGCCGTGGCCGAGCTGGCGGCGTTGCCGGAGGCCGACTGCGTCCTCAACGCCATCGTCGGTGCCCGCGGTCTCGAGCCGTCGCTGGAGGCGGTTGCCGCCGGCAAGCTGCTGGCGCTGGCCAACAAGGAGAGCCTGGTGATCGGCGGCGAGCTCCTGACGCGGCGCGCGCGCGCCGCGGGCGCCACCATCGTGCCGGTCGATTCCGAGCACAACGCCGCCATGCAGCTCCTCAGGACGGTGGCGGGCCGCGAGCTCGAGTCGCTGGTGCTGACCGCCTCGGGGGGCCCCTTCCGCTCCACCCCGGCCGAGTCCCTCAGGAACGTCAGCGTCGCCGAGGTGTTGGACCATCCGACCTGGTCGATGGGGCCGCGCATCACGGTCGACTCGGCGACCCTGCTCAACAAGGGCTTCGAGGTCATCGAGGCCCGCTGGCTGTTCGAGCTGCCGCTCGAGCGCATCGAGGTCGTGGTCCATCCCGAGTCGATCGTGCATGCCCTGATCCGCCTGGTGGATGGATCGGTTCTTGCGAACCTGTCGAGCCCGGACATGCGCGTGCCGATCCAGCTCGCCCTGTCCTGGCCCGACCGGTGGCCCGCCGCATGGTCGCCGCTCGACCTCAAGTCATTGGGAACGCTGACCTTCGAGGCTCCGGACGGGAAACGCTTCCCGGCCCTCGGGCTGGCCATGGAGGTCGCCCGGCGTGGGGGCACCGCCCCCGCCGTGCTGAATGCCGCCGACGAGGAGTTGATCGCTGCATTGCTCGCCGAGCGTCTCGCCTTCGCCGACCTGCCCGGCGTCCTCGAGGAGCTCGTCCTGGCCCATACGCCGGCCGCGGCCGACTCGGCGGAGGCGATCCTCGCCGCCGACCAGTGGGCACGCCGCGTGGCTCGCGAGCGTCTCGGCGTGCGCGGGCCCGGGAGCTAAGATCGCCACGACAGGCGCGGCACGCAGTGGCGGCCGCGCCGGGGGACCCCTAGATCGATGTCGATCCTGATCCAGATCGCAATCGGACTGTTCTTCCTGAGCGTCCTGGTCGTCTTCCACGAGCTCGGTCACTTCCTGGTGGCGCGTGGCTTCGGGGTGCGCGTCGACCGTTTCTCGGTCGGCTTCGGCAAGTCGCTCGTCCAGTGGCGGCGTGGCCCGACGACCTGGTCGATCGCCGCCGTGCCGCTCGGCGGCTACGTGCGCATGGCCGGCGAGCATCCGGATGACGAGGGACTCTCCGGGGCGCCCGACGAGTTCCTGTCGAAGCCCTGGTGGCAGCGGCTGCTGATCGTCGTGGCCGGCCCCGCCGCCAACCTGGTCTTCGCGACCATTGCCTTCTGTCTGATCGGTGTGGTCGGCATCGACGTGCCGCTCCAGGATGCGCTGATCGAGACCGTCGGCCCGCCGGCTCGCGCCGCCGGGTTCCGGCCCGGCGACGACATCGTCGCGGTCGGCAACACGCAGGTCGACAGCTGGTACGACTTCCAGGTAGCACTCGGGGAGCAGATCGACGCCGGGGCCGCACCGGCGATCACCGTGGCTCGCAACGGCAAGCAGCAGGTGATCGAGCTCACCGCCGAGAAGGCCAGCGACGTGATCGGCGCGCTCGACATCTGGGTGGCGCCGGTGATCGGCCGCGTGCCGATCGGCAACCCGGCCTACCAGGCCGGCGTGCGTTCCGGCGACCGCGTCGTCGCCGTCGATGGCGAACCGATCGACTCCTGGAACGCGATGCGCGTCGCCATCGAGTCGCGCCCGGACCAGGACGTCGAGCTCGACATCGAGCGCGACGGCAGGCGGCTGGCGGTCAACGTGCACACGCTGTCGCAGGAGGGGGAGGACGGCCAGGCGGTCGGCCGGATCGGCATCGTGCAGGACAGCCCGACGCGTCGCGTCACGTTGCCGCTCGCCGAGTCGGTCGAGGACGGTCTGATGCGGACGCGCTTCTGGACCGGCTTCGTCTACTCGTCGCTGCTGACGCTGGTCACCGACATCTCGTCGGTCAAGGACAACGTCGCCGGTCCCATCACCATCGTCCAGATCGCGGGCTCGACCCTGCGCCCGGCGGAGCTGCTGCGCTTCCTGGCGATCATCTCGATCTCGCTGATGGCGATCAACCTGCTGCCCATCCCGATCCTCGATGGCGGCCATGCGCTCTTCTGCGTGATCGAGGGCGTGCGCGGGGCGCCGCTCGAGATGCGCACGCAGCTCGCCTTCCAGAAGGTCGGGCTGGTCATCATCGGCACCCTGCTCATCATGGCGGTGTTCAATGACGTGCGGCGCGGCTGGGAGCGCTTCTCCTCGGTGCAGCGGCTCGAACAGCAGCAAGAACAGGGCCCTTGACGGCGGATTGCCGTCACCGATCGCGAGGACTCGGGGGGACGCGCCGGCCGTGAGGACGGCGCGCGGCAGGGATGCAAGCACGGGCGGCGCGGCAGAGGTGGTTGGCCGGCGGCGGAACGGCTCCCGTCCCGCATGGCCCCGCTGCCCCCGGAGCCGGCCGTGCGCGTCGCTGTGCGGTGCGCCGGACGCTCCCGATGGCGCTCGGCGTGGCGCTCGCCATGCTCGCCGCCGTGCGACCTGCGGTGGCGGCCGACCTGCCGGAGGTGGAACGCATCGAGGTGCGAGGCGCGCGGGCAGTCTCCGCCGACCAGCTGCGCGACCTCATGCGCACCCGCGCCCCCTCGTTCTGGCGACCGTTCCGCTCGACGCCCTACCGTGCCGACATCCTCGATCGCGATCTCGAACGCATCGAGAGCTACTACGCCAACCAGGGTTTCCTCGGGGCGCGGGCCACGCGTACGGTCGAGCGCACGTCCGACGGCGACCGCGTGCGAATCGTCATCACCGTTGACGAGGGGCGACCCACCCGGATCGGCAGCGTCGTCGTGCGCGGTCGCCTGGAGCTGCCCGAGGAGACCGTGACCGACGTCATCGCCTCCGAGACCGGCGACCGCTATTCGCCCGACCGCGTCGCACTCGACCGCCAGCGCATCCTCGAGCTCTACGCCGACCAGGGTCGGCCGTTCACCGCCGTCACGGACTCGGTGCACGTCAGCGACGACGTGGCCGACATCGTCTTCGACATCCAGGCGGCACCGCGCACGCGGGTCTCGGAGATCCTCATCGAGGGGACGCGCTCGACCAAGCAGTACGTCATCAAGCGGGAGCTGACGCTCGATCGCGGCGATCCGCTGGCGCGCAGCCGCGTCCTCGAGAGTCGTGAGCGCCTGCTCGAGACCGGCTTCTTCCGCGACGTCCGGTTCGAGCCGGTCACCGACGGCTCCGACCTCGCACCGCGCTTCGTGCCGCTCCGGGTGGTGGTCAACGAGCGCAAGATGGGCTGGGTGGAGGCGGGCGTCGGTTACAACAGCTCGCAGCAGCTCAGGCTGGGCGGCGAGGTCGGGCACCGCAACGTGCTCGGCAACGCGCACCGCGTGGTCGCCAACGGCCGCGTCGACTTCGACGTCGATGCGCTGCTGAAGGGTGACCGGCAGGTGATCGAGGAGAGCCGCGTCGGTCTGAGCTTCCGCGAGCCCTGGCTCCTGTCGACCCGGACGGTCGGCACCATCGGCGTCTTCAGCGAGTTCACGCGCGAGCCGGAACGGACCACCGAGGGCATCCAGGACGAGGTGGTGCAGGGCGTGGCGCTATCGGCCGACCGGGGACTCGGCTCGCCGCTGCACCTGCGCACGACGCTCGAGAACCGCTGGATCACCCAGCGACGGGTGCGCGAGACGGTGACCGGTGAGGGCACGACGACGGAACTCGAGGATCAGGAGTTCGTCACCCGCTCGCTGGCCTTTCTCGTCGAGCGTGATCGGCGCGACAATCCGTTCGATCCGGCGCGCGGCTCGTTGCAGAGCTGGCTGGCGGAGGTGGCCGGTGGGGCGCTGGGCGGCACCTCGAGCTACCTGAAGTTCAGCCTGTCGACGAGCTGGTACCGCCCCCTGGGGGGGCGCCTGGTGGTGGCGAGCCGGCTCCGGGGCGGCTGGATCCACCCCTTCGGTCCGCGTGAGCCCGGCGAACGGCCGATCGACCGGGTGCCGCGCGAGGCACGTTTCCGGGCCGGCGGTGCCACCACCGTGCGCGGCTACCCCGAGGACTCGCTGGGTCCCCAGTCGGTGAGCCCGGGTCAGGCCGAGCCGTTGACCGACCGCGGACTGGCGACCCTGGTCGCGAATCTCGAGCTGCGCTTCCCGCTGTTCTGGCGGCTCGGTGGTGCCGTCTTCCTCGACGGTGGCAATGTCTGGGAGGAGGCCGGCGACATCGATCTCGGCGACCTCTGGCCTGATGATGACGGTGCCAGCCTGGAGGACGTGCGGTACTCGGTGGGCGGCGGCGTCCGGCTCGGCACACCGCTCGGACCGCTGCGCCTCGATTACGGGTATGGTCTGGTACGTGGGGAGCCCGAGCGTCTGATCGACGCCACGAGCGGCGGCGAGTGGCACTTCAGCCTCGGCCAGGCATTCTGAGGTGGGGACGGGCATGCGCGATGTCGTGTGGACAGCACTCGAGACGCTGCGACGACCGGCGGCCGACGTGCGTGACGACCGGGCACGGTCATGAGCGTGCGGATGCTCCTTCATCGCGTGTCGATCGGCCTCGCCATGCTGATGGTCGTCATCCTGGCGCTGGCGGCGGTCCTCGCCATCGTCGAGCTGACGGTCGGCTCGCGCACGCTGGCCACCCGCATCGCCGAGCTCGTCACCGGCAACCTGCTCGGCGAGGAGACGCGGCTCCGCATCGTCGATCTCGAGGGCAACGGGCTCACCCACCTGACCCTGCACGGCGTTGCCCTCGAGGTGCGGGAGGAGGATGGGCGCTGGCGTCCGTGGTGCCAGATCGCGGCCGTGCGACTCGACTACGACCTGCGCGATCTGCTGGCCTCCGACCACCACCTGCGCCGGTTGACGGTGCGCGGCGTGCGCGTGGACGACCCGGGCACCCGACCACCGCCGCGCTTCCGGGGCGGTGGCCGGCCGGACGCCGAGACCGCGCGTGGGGCCGAGCCCTACGTGCGCATCGATTCCCTGCACGTCGTGCCGGTGGTCGTCAGCCGGGGCGGCGAGGCGGTCGCCTCGGCCGAGATCTCCGGCTCGCTGGCGGTGGCGCGCGACTTCGTGGCGCTCGACATCCGCGACAGTCGCCTGAGCCTGCCGGATCAGCAGGACATCGCGCTGCGCGGCCCGGTCGAGCTGCGGGGTTCGGCGGTCTACCTGGGGGCGCTGACCATGGACAGCGGCGGCAGCCGCGTGCAGGCGTCCGGGTGGCTCGACGGCCTGCGCGGCGCCAGCCTGCGGCTCGAGCTGGCGCCGCTCGACATCGCCGACTGGGCACCCGTCATCGGCTGGCGTGAGGTCGAGCGGCCGGCCTGGGTGCGGGGGGTGGCCGAGCTCGACGGCAGCTGGGAGGCGCTCGACCTGGAGTGGCGGCTGCGGGCGCGCTTCGGTGACGACCGGGTCGAGGCCCTCGTCGGCCGCGGCCGGCTGGCGGCGGGTGCCCTCGACGTGGAGCGCGTCGAGCTCGAGCTCGGCGGTGTGCCGCTGAGCGGTCGCGGTCGCCTCGGGCTCAAGCGCGGCGAGAACTCGTGGGGCGAGCTGCGCTTCAGCGGCGTGCCGCTGGCCTCGTTCCCGGTGCTCCGCGACCAGGCCTGGCTGCCCGCCGGGCAGTTGAGCGGCACGGTGCGTGTCGGGTCGCCGGTGGGCGCGGTGCGTCCCTTCGAGCTCCGCGTGAGCCGGGGCTCGATCCACGGCTTTGTGCTCGAGCCGGGATACTTCGCCGGCGGGATCGGCCAGGGCGGTGTCGTGCAGCTCGACTCGGTCGTGGTGGCGACGCGCGGCGCCCGGCTGACCGGGCACGGCACGATCGACCCGGCCGGTGGCATCGATCTGCGCCACGACGTCGTGCTCACCGATCTCCAGCAGGCGATCGCGATGTTCGCCGACTCGGTGGCGGCGGCCGGCAACGGTCGGCTGCGCCTGGCGATCATCGGACCGCTCCGGGCGCCGGCCTTCTCGGTCTCTGGCCGGCTCGACTCGCTGGAGCTCGGGGCGCTGGCGCTCTCCGCCGTCGACCTGAGCCTCGGGCCGGGCATCCTCGGACGACAGCCCACCGCCGACCTCGATCTCACCGCGGCGTCCGGGCGCATCGGCGGCCGCCGGCTGGGGCCGCTGTCGGTGAGCGGCAGCCTGCGGGAGCAACGGCTGCGGATCGCCGCGCTTCGCCTGGCGCTGGACGGTACCACGGTCGGTTTGCGGGGCCAGGTCGACTGGGCGGCCGCGGCGCTCGAGGTGCGGCTCGACGATCTCGAGCTGCAGGTGGGGGAGCGCTCCTGGCGCTCGATCGGCGTGGTCTCGGGCCAGCGACGCGGTGCCCGCTGGCGGCTCGAGCCGGTCACCCTGCGCTCCGATGCGGGGACCGTGTCGCTCGCCGCGACGGTCGATGGCGCGCAGGACCGGCTGGCGGTGGAAGTCGTCGCCGAGGAGCTCGACCTTGCCGCGCTCGGCGACCTGCCGGGCATGCCGCCGGCGTCGGGCACCGTCGATCTGGAGCTCAACGTGCGTGGACCTCGCGCGGCGCTGACCTGGGACGTCGACCTGCGCGCCCGCGCTCTCACGACACCGGTGCTGGCGGCCGAGCGCCTCGAGCTCACCGGCACGCTGGCGGGGCGGGAGCTGGCGTTCGAGCACCTGTTGGTGGAGCGTGGTGGTCGCGTGACCGCACGTGGCGCCTGGCGGTTCCCGGTGGCGGTGGCGTCGCCCGACGGCTGGGGGGCGCTGGCGCGCGCCGGCACCTGGCGTGACGCCGAGGTCACCGTCACCGCCGAGTCGTCGGGACTCGATCTTGCCGCCTGGCACGGGGTCGCGGCGCCGCTCGGCACGCTCGACGGCACCGTCGCCTTCCTGGTCGAGCTCGACGGCCCCGCGGCGCGGCCCGATGGCCGCGCGACGGTCGGCGCGCAACGGCTCGCCGTCGGGGACGAGGTGCTCACGGATCTCGAGGCGCAGCTACGCTTCGAGGCCGGCCGGATCGACGTCGCGGAGGTGCGTACGACGGTGCGTGGCGCGTCGCTCGTCGTGCACGGCAGCTCGCCGGTCTGGCTCAGCCTGACGGCGGCGCCCCGCCTCGATCGGACCGCGCCCCTCGGACTGACCGTCGAGCTCGAGCCGGGTGACCTGGCGCTGGCGCCCTTCGTCTCGGACCGCGCGGTCGATACCGCCGGTCCGGTGCACGGCTGGGTCAGGGTCACGGGGTCGATCGCCGCGCCGCGCTACCACGGCGAGATCGAGGTCCGCGACGCGACACTCCGCCCGCGCGGGCGCGAGGAGGTGTTGCGCGAGGTCCAGGCACACATCCTGCTCGAGGGCGACGCGGTGCACATCTCCGAGCTGCAGGCGCGGGTCGGCGAGGACGGGCGGCTCGAGGCCGACGGGACCCTCCGGCTGGTGGCAGGCAAGGTCGATGCGTACATCTTTCATGTGCGCTTCGACCACGTCCCGGTCACGGTGACCGGTGAATACTACGCCGAGCTGACGGGCACCCTGACCTACGCGCGGGGCCCCGGCGTGCCGCGCCCGCTGCCGGAGGTCGAGGCGGAGCTCACCGTCGAGCGGCTGAGCTACCTGCGCGAGGTGGTCGGGCGGCACGAGGGACCCCCACGACCCTCGAGCTGGGTGGGTACCATCGACGTCGAGTTCCCGCGCAACGCCTGGATCCGCAACGAGGACCTCGAGGTCGAGTTCCGCGGCGACGTGCGCTACGAGCGCTCGCCCGCCGGGGCCACGATGCTGGGCTCGCTCGAACTCATCCGGGGACGCTACGACCTGTTCGGTCGCACGTTCCGCATCACCCGCGGCGACATCGATTTCGTCGATCCGTTGAAGATCGATCCGGAGCTCGACGTGGAGGCCGAGACCCGCCTGCCCGAGGGGCGGGTGACCGCCACCATCGCCGGCCGCGCGTCGGATCGGCAGCTGTCGCTCACCGCCGACGACGAGGACCTGGACCAGGCGACGCTGTGGGCGATGCTCGTGCCGTCGGCCGGCGCCGACGTCTCGAACCTGGTGGCCATGACGCCGTTCATCCGCGACCTCGAACGCCGGCTGAGTCGCGAGGTCCCGGGCATGACGGTCTCCTTCGAGCTGACCGATCCCGAGACCGGTGCCCAGGGCGGGCTCGGGGCGCGGGTCGGTACCTACGTGAGCACCGACGTGTTCGTCTCCGCCTACCAGGGCTTCGTAACGACTACGGATCAGGACGTGGCGGTCGAGTATCAGCTGTCCGACATCGTCTTCCTGAAGGGTGAGGCGGTGCGGCGTGGCGTGCGCGAGGGCGGCTCCGAGGACGTCGAGGAGGAGTACAACCTGAACCTGAACTTCCGCTGGGAGTTCTGAACGGCGCCGCGACGCTTGAGCGCCGCTGCCGCCTTTGGCACACTGGGCCG
>JASFRE010000062.1:0-12886 GCA_050115055.1 Candidatus Eiseniibacteriota bacterium
AGGCCGGGTTCCAGGCCTCGACGCCCGGCGGGGCCATCGGGTGGCCGCGCGGCGCGGTGACCTCGTCCGCGCCCCGCTCCTCGATCGGGATCCGGTCGCCATCCGGGGTCCCCAGGTCGATGGTCGTGGTCGGGGCCACGACGACGAACGGCACCTCGTGCCGGCCGGCCAGCACGGCGAGTGGGTAGGTCCCCACCTTGTTGGCCGTATCTCCATTCGCGACAATACGATCCGCCCCGGCCAGGGCCATGTCCAGGGACTCCCGGCGCAGCGCCGAGGCAGCTGCCGAGTCGACGATCAGGGTGACCGGGATCCCGGCCCGCCTGAGTTCCCAGGTGGTCAGCCGCGCCCCCTGCAGGAGAGGCCGCGTCTCGCAGGCGAAGACGTGCACGCGCTTGCCGGCCTCGTGCGCCGCGTAGACCACGGCCAGGGCGGTACCGAGACCGGCCGTGGCCAGGCCACCGGTGTTGCAGATCGTGATCACCCGCGCCTCTTCCGGGAGCAGGTCGGCGCCGTGGCGCCCCATGCTCCGGGAGAGCTCCAGGTCCTCCTCGTAGATGCGCCGGGCCTCGTCGGTCAGCGCCCGCACCAGGTCTCCGACCGTCGCCTCCGCACGCCGGTCGAGGATGGCCCGCTGCCGGCCGAGCGCCCAGAACAGGTTGACCGCCGTCGGCCGGGTGACCGCCAGGCCGTCCAGCGCCCGGCGGATCGCCGCCACTGGTTCGGGACCGCGGGCCGCCTCGTGGGCGGCGAGCGCCACGCCCATCGCCGCCGCCACCCCGATCGCCGGCGCGCCGCGGATCGCCAGGCGCTCGATGGCCCGGGCGACGTCCTGCCACCGTGTGGTGTCGATGTAGCGCTCCTCGTCCGGCAGCAACGTCTGGTCGAGGATGCGGACGCGGCCATCCGTCCAGGTGATGGTCGGGATGATCATCATGCTCCACGCCTCTCGCTCGCGGCGCCGGCCCCGGTGCGCGAGCCATCGAACTCCCTGAGCATCGTGTACAGCCGGGCCAGCGGCAGGCCGACGACATTGTAGAAACAGCCCTCGACCCGCTCGACGAGGAACGCCCCGAGATCCTGGGCACCGTAGGCGCCGGCCTTGTCGAGGGGCTCGCCGCTGGCGACGTAGGCCCGGATCTCGGCATCGCTCGCCGCCCGCATCGTCACCCGCGTGCCCTCGCTGCCGCAGCGCCAGCGACCGCCCGCCGCATCGACCAGGCAGACACCGGTGACCACCTCGTGCGTCCGTCCGGTGAGCCGGGCGAGCATGCGGCACGCCGCCGCCGCATCCTCGGGCTTGCCGAGGACCTCGCCATCCAGGATGACGATCGTGTCGGCACCGATGACCAGCCCGTCGCGGCGCGCCGCGGCCACCGTGCGTGCCTTGGCGGCGGCAACGTGCTCGGCCGCCTCGCGCGGCGACAGCCCCGGCGGGTGGATCTCGTCGATGTCGGCCGGTTCGACGGTGAACTCGAGGCCGAGTCGCGCCAGCAGCTCGCGGCGGCGGGGCGACCGCGACGCCAGGACGAGCGGCGCGGCACCGGAGTAGAACAGGGATGGCATGGTCTCGCGTCGCCTCGTCGATCGCGTCCCGCGTACGGTGCCGGGTGCCGCCGATCAGTCGTCTGTGGCGCGTCGCGCCCGGGTCACGGGGGACTCGAGAACGATCGTCACCGGGCCCTGGTTCACGGACTCGACGTCCATCATGGCACCGAAGCGACCGCATGCGACCGTGAGGCCGCGCGCTGCGAGGCCGGCCATGACCTCCTCGTAGAGGCGCTCGGCGGTGGCGGGAGGCGCGGCGCGCACGTAGCTCGGACGCCTGCCCTTGCGCACGTCGGCCAGCAGCGTGAACTGCGAAATCACCAGGACCGCCCCGCCCACCTCCTCGACCGAGCGATTCATGCGACCCTCGGCATCGGCGAAGATGCGGAGCTCGGCCAGCTTGCGCGCCATCCAGGCGACATCGGCGGCGGCGTCGTCGACGTCCACGCCGAGCAGCACGAGGAGCCCGTGGTCGATCGCCCCGGTCTCCTCGTCGCCGACGCGCACCGTGGCCCGGCTCACGCGTGTCACCACCGCTCGCATCGCTGCCTCGCTCGATGTCCCGGTTCCGCCGTCCGTTCGCCGGGCCGGGCCGGCAGCGTAGGACAGATGCACGAGCGAGGCAAGCGCGGGCGACCGGAGCGACCCTGGGCGCGCCGCCCGGGAGGCGATGCCCCGGCTGGCCCGGATCGCTACGAGCGCTCGTCGCCGGCGGCGTCCTCGGTGGCGCTCGGCGACAGCGACTGCACGCGCTCGACGCCCGTCACCCCCTTGACGCCGCGGATCGCCTTGATCACGCGCTCGAGGTGCTTCAGGTTCCGCACCTCGACGAAGAAGGTGCCCTGCGCGAGCGCGTCCTCGGCGCCCATCTCGATGTTGCGGATGTTGGTCTCGGTCTGGTGCAGGACCTTGGAGACATCCGCCAGCAGCCCGCGCCGCTCGACCGCGAAGACGCGCAGCTTGGCCAGGAAGGCCTGCTCGCGCGACGTGTTCCACTCGACGTCGATGCGCCGCTCGGGCTCGATCTGGCCCTCGAAGGCGTTCGGGCAGTCGAGCCGGTGGACCCGCACGCCGCGACCGCGCGTGATGATGCCGGTGATGCGGTCACCCGGCACCGGCATGCAGCAGCGGGCGAAGCTGATCATCAGGTTGTCGAGCCCCTGGATCGATACGCCGCGGTCCGGCGGTCGCGTGAGCTGGCGGATGCGGTCGAGCCCGAACAGCTTCCGCCGGCTCTCCTCGGCGTCCGGCTCGGGAGTCGCGGGCGGGTAGAGTCGATGGATGATTCGCTGCACCCCGACGTCGCCGTTGGCGATCGCCGCCAGGAGCTGCTCCCCCTCCTCGAAGCCCATGCCCTGCGCCAGGTCGCCGAGCGCGTCGTCGGACGGGAAGCGGCGGCGCCGCTTGCGGAGCTCCTTCTCGAGGATCTCCTTGCCGAGCTGGGCCGACTGCTGCTGGCGCTGCGCCTTCAGGTAGCGCCGGATCTTGGAGCGGGCGCGCGAGCTCTTGACGATCTTGAGCCAGTCGGGGTTCGGCTTGCCGTGCGGCGAGGTGATGATCTCGACCCGGTCGCCGTTCTCGAGCTGGGTGCGCAGCGGCATGATCCGGCCGTTGACGCGCGCGCCGACCGTCCGCGCCCCGACCTGCGTGTGGATCGTGAAGGCGAAGTCGATCGGCGTCGAACCCTTGGGCAGCCGGATGGCGTCTCCACGCGGCGTGAACACGAAGACCTCGTCCTCGTAGAGGCCGAGCTTCAGGTCCTCGAGGAACTCCTGCGGGCTCGACGCGTCCTCGGTCCAGCGCGCCGTCTGGCGCATCAGATCGGCCCAGCGGGCCGAGGCGTCGGTCTCCGGCTGCTCGCCGTGCTTGTAGGCGTAGTGGGCGGCGACCCCGAGCTCGGCGATCAGGTGCATCTCGCGGGTGCGGATCTGCACCTCGACCAGGTGGTTGCCGGGGCCGATGACGGTCGTGTGCAACGACTGGTAGCCGTTCGGCTTCGGGGTGGCGATGTAGTCCTTGATGCGGTCGAGGACCGGCGGGTAGAGCTCGTGGACCTCGCCGAGCGCCCGGTAGCAATCGGCCTTCGAGGTGGTGATGATGCGCACGCCCAGCAGATCGTAGATCTCCTCGAACGGCAGGCCCTGGTCACGCATCTTCTTGGCGATCGAGTGGAAGTGCTTGGGCCGGCCCTGCACGTCGGCCTTGATGCCCAGCGGCAACATGCGCTGGCTGATGCGCCGCTTGACCTCCTCGACCAGGCGCTCGCGCTCCTCGCGGCGGGTGGCGATCTTGTGCACCAGCTGGCGATAGGTATCGGGCTCCAGGTACTTGAACGCCAGGTCCTCGAGCTCCCACTTGACGGTGGCGATGCCCAGGCGGTGCGCGAGTGGTGCGTAGATGTCGAGGGTCTCGCGGGCGATCGGCATGCCGCGCTCGCGCGGCAGGAACTCGAGCGTGCGCATGTTGTGCAGGCGGTCGGCGAGCTTGATCAGCACCACGCGCAGGTCGCGGGCCATCGACAGGAGCATCTTGCGCAGCGTGCTGGCCTGGTCCTGCAGCCGGTCCCGCATCTCGATCGACGAGATCTTGGTGAGGCCATCGACGAGCAACGCCACGTCCGGACCGAACCGCTCCTCGACCTGCTCGATGGTGGCCCTGGTGTCCTCGACGACGTCGTGCAGGATGGCGGCAGAGATCATCGTCTCGTCGGCGCGACCCTCGAGAAGCTCGAACAGGATGAGGCCGACCTCGACCAGATGGGTGATGTAGGGATCGCCCGAGCGGCGGAGCTGGTAACCGTGTGCCTCCTTGGAGAACTCGTAGGCGCGACGCACCGGCTCGACGTCGAAACCCGGATGCGCGGTCTTCGCCTGGGTCAGCAGCCCGGCGAAGAGGATGTCCGGATTGCGATTCTGGGGCGACGTCGTGGCCATCTCTGGCACCCGTGAGCCTGGGGTTCGGGGGTGAGCCGCTGGTAAGCCGGGTTCTGTGCGGGCCCGGGGGCCCGTGGCGGTCATGTGTCTGGGACGTCCGTTGCCGGACGCCTCGAGCGGCCTACCCGAGAGTCATAACGAGGCGGGCCACCTCTCCTCTCCTATTTGGCCTTGCACCGGGTGGGGTTTACCGAGCTGCCGGCGTCACCGCCGGCACTGGTGAGCTCTTACCTCACCGTTTCACCCTTGCCGGCCCCGCCACGCGGGCGGGACGTAGGCGGTCTGTTCTCTGTGGCACTTTCCCTGGGATCGCTCCCGCTGGGGGTTACCCAGCACCCTGCCCTGTGGAGCCCGGACTTTCCTCGAGCCCTCCGTGGAGGGCCCGCGACCACCTCAGCAACTCACCCCGCACCCCAGTGCGGCGTGTGGGGCCCGGCCTCAGGCATCGCTGCCGGAGCCCGCCGGATCCCCTCCATCCAGCCGGCCGGGCGCCCGTGCGGCCCGATCGATCGCCCGGTTGGCGAGTCGATCGGCGTCGGCGTTCAGCTCCCGATCGACGTGTTCGATTGTACTACCTGGCAGTTCGCCGAGAAGCTCCCGGGCGCGCTCGAAGAGCGGCAGGAGCCGTGCGTTGCGCACCCGGTAGCGACCCCCGAGCTGCCGCACGATCAGCTCGGAGTCCATGCGCACCGTGAGGTGCGCGGGATGATGCTCAAGGGCGAGCTCGAGACCCAGGATGAGGGCCGCGTACTCGGCCTCGTTGTTGGTCGCCAGCCCCAGGAAGCGGCAGCGCTCGGCGAGGATCTCGCCGCCGTCGCCGAACAGCACCGCCCCGGCGCCCGCCAGACCGGGATTGCCCCGGCTGGCGCCATCGGTGTGCAGGACGAGCGCGCGCCGCGCGTCTGTGCCGGGGCGGCCGGCCCGGTCGTTCACGTGCTGCTCGTCTCCTCGTCCCAGATGACGATCCGCCCGCATGCCTCGCAGGTGATCAACCGCGTACCGAGCCGCGTCTCGTTCAGGCGCTGCGGCGGCAGGGCGTTGTGGCAACCGCCGCACGCCCCCTTGTCGACGGCGACCACGGCGCTGCCGGGCTTGCCGCGCTGGATCCGTTCGTACACGCGGCGGGTCTCGGCGTCGAGCTGCTCGACGACGCGCTGGCGCTCGGTGGCACGTGTCGCGCGCTGGCCCTCGAGGTCGGCGATCTCCTGCTCGATGCGGGCGATCTCCTCGCCCGCCCCGGCCACCTCGTCGGCCACCGTCTGCCGCTCGGCGGCGACCTGCGCGCCGAGTTCCTCCTCCCGTTCCAGGAGCTCGAGCACGGCGTTCTCCTGCTCGCCGAGCTGGCGTCGGGTCTCGCCGATCTGCCGCAGCATGGTCTGGTAGTCGTCGTTGGACTTGATGGCGAGGAGCTGCTTCTGGAACTGGGCGACGCGGTCCTCGAGCACCTCGGTCGCCGACTCGAGCTCGCGGCGCCGGCGGCCGGTCTCGGCGAGCGCCGTCTCGCGACCCTCGAGGCGAGTGCGAGCCTCCGCCTGGCGGGCGCGGAAGTGCGCGATCCGCTCCGGTCCGGCGTTGATCTGCCGTGCGATCTCCCCGAGCGCGCCGTCCAGCCGGCAGAGCGCGATCAGGCTCGATCGGGTCGCCTGCTCCATGACCGCTCACCTCGAGGCGCGCCGCATCCACCGGCGGCGGGAGGTCCGGTCGACACCCGGAGACGCGACGAGCATGCCTCGGGGAAGCACGCTCGACGGAGGTGGCCGGTGGTGTCCGGCGAATCTGGGTGCCGGCCGGGAGACCTGCTGGCCGGGCGAGGCCGGCCGGCCGAATCGACCGACGCCGGGGAGTGATGGTGGGCAGGAGAGGGCTCGAACCTCCGACCCCCAGCTTGTGATGCTGGTGCTCTGCCAGCTGAGCTACCCGCCCACACCATCGTCTGTCGCCGTCGTGCCCGGCGCACCCGGCGGGTGTCGCCACCCGCGTCCCGGTCCACGTCCCCGGGCCCTGGTGGGCCCACTTGGATTTGAACCAAGGACCAACCGGTTATGAGCCGGTTGCTCTAACCGCTGAGCTATGGGCCCCCGAGCCCCGGCCCCAGCACGCTATCACGGCGGCGCGCGAAGCGTCAACGCCGTCGCCCGGTGGCACGCCACACCAGGCCGCTGCTCAGGCGAATTCGACGAAGCCGCGCAGACGCCGACGCCGCGTCGGGTGACGCAGCTTGCGCAGCGCCTTGGCCTCGATCTGGCGGATGCGCTCGCGGGTGACGTTGAACGACGCCCCGACCTCTTCGAGGGTGCGCGGGCAGCCATCCTCGGTCAGCCCGAAGCGCAGCTTGATCACCTTCGCCTCGCGCGGCGTCAGGGTCTTCAGGACGTCGGCCACCTCGTCCTTCAGCATGGCGAAGGCCGCCGACTGCGCCGGCGAGATGACGCTCGTGTCCTCGACGAAGTCGCCGAGATTCGAGTCGTCGTCCTCGCCGATCGGCCGGTCGAGCGAGATCGGTTCCTGCGCCGCCTTGAGCACGCTCTTGATCTTGTCGACCGGCATGTCGAGGCGATCGGCGATCTCCTCCGGGAACGGCTCCCGCCCGAGCTCCTGGACGAGCCGCCGCGAGGTGCGCACGACCTTGTTGATCGCCTCGATCATGTGTACCGGCACGCGGATGGTGCGCGCCTGGTCGGCGATCGCCCGGGTGATCGCCTGACGGATCCACCAGGTCGCGTAGGTCGAGAACTTGTAGCCCTTCGTGTAGTCGAACTTGTCGACCGCGCGCATCAGGCCCGAGTTGCCCTCCTGGATCAGGTCGAGGAACTCGAGACCGCGGTTCGTGTAGCGCTTGGCGATCGACACCACGAGCCGCACGTTGGCCTCGATCATCTCCTTCTTGGCCTGGTCGACCTGGCGCTCGCCGGAGCGGATCAGCCGGACGACGTCGTAGCAATGATCGCGCGTCGTGCCCTCGTCGAGCTCGATGCGACGGATCTTCCGCTTGGCGTTCTTGATCTCCTTGAGCGCCTCGGTGAGTTCGTCCTTGCCGAGCCCGGTCTCGCGCCGCACCTTGCGCGCCTCGGTGGCTCCCTGCCCGAGTCGCTTGACGAGGGTGGCGACGTCCTGGGCGGAGTGACCGACGCGGCGCTCGATGGCGGAGATCTCGCGCTCGGCCTCCTTGATGCGGCTCCAGACCTGGAGCACACGGTCGGTGAGGCGCTCGACCAGCCGCGGGTTGAACGGCACCCGCGCCAGGTCGTTCAGGACCTTCTCCTCGATCTCCTTGAGCTGCGCCTCGAGTTCGGCGCGGCGCTTCTGGGAGATCTTGCGGCTCAGCGCCTGGCGGCACTCGATGAGCTCCGCCTGGTGCTCCGCCGACTTGCGGATGACCTTGACGACGCGCTGGCGGTCCTTGCGCGACGAGCCGCCGGCCGACCAGCCGCCGAACTCGACCTGGACCACGTCCTCGAGCTTGACCTCGTCCTTCTCGAGACGGTCGCCGATGCGCTGCAGGACCGACACGGCGGCGGCTGACTGCAGGAAGGCGCTGCGGATCATCTGGTTGCCGTTCTCGATGCGCTTGGCGATCTCGACCTCGCCCTCGCGGTCGAGCAGCGGTACGCGGCCCATTTCACGCAGGTACATGCGCACCGGATCGTCGTACCGTACGACCTGCGGGGTCGCGGTCTTGCCCTGTGCCTTCTGGTCCTGCTGCTTCTGGACCCGCCGGAGCTTGTCCGCCGCATCCTGCTCGGAGTCGAAGACCTCGACCTTCATCTTGCCGAGCATGATGTACACCTCGTCCATGACCTCCACGTCGGTGTCCATGTCGAGGTGATTCTCGATCTGCTCGATCGTCATGAAGCCTTGCTTGACCGCAAGGTTGCGGAGATCCTCGAGAACCGTCTCCCCTCTGGACCTCTTGGCCATCCAGGCATCCTCTCCTTTCAGACACGCCGGGGCGACACGCGACCGTCACGCCAGGCATCCATCCCGGCCGTGATCAGCCCGTGGTGCGATTCAGCTGTCGCTGCAGCTCCTGGACACGCACCAGGAGCTCGGGAACGTCTTCCGTCCGGCCGCTCGCCTCGCGCGCCCGGATCTCGTGTCGCAGTCGATCGATCTCGCGCCGCCAGTGATCCGCCAGGAGGCTCCGGATCAGCTCGTCGGCGGCGCGCCCGCGATCGTCGGGTAGCTCCTCCATGGAGAGCGCGGCCAGCAGCTCGGCCAGCCGGGGATCCTCGACATCGGGCGCCAGCTGGGCGGGAGACAGCGGTGCTCCGGCGGCGTGCCGATCGATGAGCAGCGCGTAGAGGCTGCGGAGCGGCCCCTCGGGCCAGACCTCCGGTGACAGGGACTCGACCACTCGCTCGAGAACCCGCTCGTCGGCGATCGCCAGCCCGAGCAGCGCGGTGTAGCGGCGATCCAGCGCCCTGGTGCGCGCCGGCCGCGGGCGCTCCCGGCCGGCGGTGGGCTCCCGGCGAGCCGTGGTGGCCTGCGACGCTCGGCGCGCCTCGACCGCCCCGGCCAGGGTCGCCTCGTCGAACATCAGCCGGCGCGCAGCTTCCTCGACCAGCAAGCGACGCGCCACCCGGTCCGGCATCCAGCTCCCCACCTCGACCAGCCGGCGCAACGCCGACTCGCGGGCACGCGCCGCCACACTACCTCCCCGGACGGCAGCCGCCGTGACCGCACCGTCACGCGGGCTGGATTCCGATTCATGGCAAAGGGAAACAATGAAGTTTATCACACTCGAGGCCTGCTGTGCCAGCCCCTCCATGGCCGCTCGACCTCCGCGCCGCACCAGGCTGTCCGGGTCCTCACCGGGCGGCAGCAGGGCGACCTCGACCCCGAGCCCCTCGCCGAGCAGGGCCGGCAGGGAGCGCTCGACCGCCCGCCGGCCGGCCGCGTCACCGTCGAACACCAGCAGCGCTCGGGCGCTGTAACGGGCCAGCGTCCGGGCGTGGGCGCTGGTCAGCGCGGTGCCCGAGACCGCCACCACATGACCAAGGCCCGCCTGCCGCAGGCTGAGGACGTCCATGTAGCCCTCGACGACCCAGGCGCACCCTGCCTGGCTGATGTCTCGCCGTGCCAGGTGCAGGCCGTACAGGATGTTACGCTTGCGGTAGAGCGGAGTTTCAGGGCTGTTCAAGTACTTGGGCTCGGAGCCGTCCAGGCAGCGCGCGCCGAAGCCAACCGGGCGCCCGCCGGCGCCGAGGATCGGGAAGATCAGCCGATCTCGGAAGCGATCGTAGGGCCGCCCGCCCTCCCTGGCGATCAGCAAGCCTGCTTCCACCAAGTCCTTGAGATCGTGGCGGGGGGTCAGACGATTCCTCAGGTGATCGAATCCGGCGAGCGCGTACCCGAGCCGCGCCTCGCGGGCGGTCTCGGTCGAGATCTGCCGCTCCTCCAGGTAGCGGCGGGCCACTCCCCCGGCCTGTCGCTCCCAGAGGTTGCGCTCGAAGACCCGGGTGGCCTCCTCCAGCGCCGCCAGCAACCGGCCCGTGCCGCCGCCGTCGCCGCCCGCCCCACCCTGGCGCGGCACCGGGATGCCGGCGCGCTGACCGAGCATCTCGACCGCCTCGGGGAAGGTGAGGCCGACGTGACGCATCAGGAAGCTGAACACGTTCCCGCCGACGCCGCAGCCGAAGCAGTGGAACATCTGCAGCTCGGGATTGACCGTGAACGATGGCGTCTTCTCGGTGTGGAAGGGACACAGCGCCTTGAAGCGCCGGCCCGCCTGCACCAGCGGCAGGTACTCGCCGATCACCTCGACGATGTCGGTCGCGCTGCGAACCGACTCGATGACATCGTCCGGTATGCGCACGCTGGCCCCCGCTCTGGACACCCCTGGGCCGGGCGCCGCCCCGCCGGTCGCTCCGGTCGGCGGTCGCTCCGGTCGGCGGTCGCTAGCCGAGCTCGACGATGGTCACGCCGGCACCCCCCTCGTTGAGCTCGCCGAGGCGATGCCGGCTGACCTGCGGATGGGCGGCGATCGCCGCCTGGACCCGCTCCCGCAGGGCGCCGGTACCCTTGCCATGAATGATCCTGATGGCCGGCAGATTGTGAAGCAACGCGCGGTCCAGATGCCGCTCGACCGCCTCGACCGCCTCGTCGCCGGTCATGCCGCGCAGGTCGAGCTCGAGCGACGGCGGCTCGCCGCCGTCGACCAGGATGCCGCCCGTTGCCGGCGTGGCGGTCGGGGCCGGCGGCGGCGACCCTCCGGGGGGCGTGGCGACCGGGGCCAGCTGCCGTTGATCGAGCTCGAGGGTCAGCGCGCCGCGCCGCACCCGCACCCGTCCGCCGCGGTCCGGTGCCGCCAGCACCTCCACGTCGGCGCCCAGCGAGCGCGCCCAGAGGCGCCGTCCAGGCACGATCTCGGCCGGCGACACGCCCTCCATCTGCGGGGCGCGCGGACCGAGCCGTGCGCTCGCCGCACCGAGCCGTGCGGCCTCCCGTCCGAGCGCCTCGATGCCGGCCGCCGATGGTGGCGCGCCGTCCGTCGGCGCCGTGGTCGCGGCGCCGGACGCGCCGCCCTGGCGTGCCGCCCGGCGCGCCGCCCGCAGCGCCTCGCGCAGCTCGGCGAGCAGCCGCTCGGCCTCGCGCCGTGTCTCCAGCTGGATGCGGTCGCGGGCCTCGCGCAGGCGCTCGAGGCGTGCCTCGCAGTGGGCGCGCGTCGCGGCGAGTCGCCGGCGCTCGGCGACCAGCTCTCCCTCATGGTCGACCGCCGCCGCGCGCCGCGCCTCGAGGTCGATCAGGAGCTCCTGCAAGCGTGACTCGTCGCCGGCCACCAGCTGGCGGGCGCGATCGAGGACCGCGGCGCGCAGACCCAGCCGCCGGCCGACCTCGAGCGCGAAGCTGCGTCCCGGGACGCCGATCACCAGCTCGTAGCGCGGCGCGTGGGTCTCGAGATCGAAGGCCATCGAGGCGTTGGCGATCGCCGGATGGCGCACCGCCATCCCCTTGAGCTCCCCGTGATGGGTGGTCACGACGACCAGCGCCCGCGAGCCGACCAGGTGCTCGAGGACCGCCTGCCCGAGCGCCCCGCCCTCGGATGGATCGGTGCCGGCCCCGAGCTCGTCGAGCAGCACCAGCACCCCGGGGCCGGCACTCTCGATCGCGGCCGAGATCTGCCGGAGATGCGAGGCGAACGTCGACAGGTTGTGCTCGATCGATTGCTCGTCGCCGATGTCGGCGACGATGCGCTCGAAGAAGCCCATCACGGTGCCCTCGCGGGCCGGCACCGGCAGACCGCTCATGGCCATCAGGGTGAGCAGGCCGAGGGTCTTCAGGGTCACCGTCTTGCCCCCCATGTTGGGTCCGGTGACGACCAGCACGCGGTGCCGCTCGCCCAGCTCCAGGTCGACCGGTACCAGCGTCTCGCCGCGCTCGTCGAGCGCGCGCTCGAGCAGCGGGTGGCGCCCACCGCGGAGCCGCAGCGGCCCCCCATCGGTCAGCCGCGGCAGGGTGGCACCGCGGTCGCGCAGGTAACGGGCGGTCGCCCGCACCCGGTCGGCGTGCGCCAGCCCGGCGGCCGCCGCATCGAGGGCGGCGGCGTGCGCGTGCACCTGGTCGGCCAGCGCCCGCAGGATGCGCAGGATCTCCGCCCGCTCGGCGGCCTCGGCGCCCCGCAGCCGGTTCTGGTCGTCGACCACCTCGAGCGGCTCGAGGAAGACGGTGGCCCCCGAGGCCGAGCGATCATGCACGACGCCGTGCAGCGTTCCGAGCTTCTCGGTCGGCACCGCCACCGTCAGCCGGTCGCCGCGCCGGGTCACGAAGCTCGCCGGGCCGAGGCCAGTCGACAGCTGCTCGAGACGCGCCTCGAGCCGCTGCCGCAGGCGGGCGATCGTGCGGCGGTGGGTCCGCAGCTCGGGAGAGGCATCGTCGCGCACCTCCCCCGCCTCGCCGATGGCGCGATCGATCTGCCGATCGAGCTCCGGGAAGGGCTGCACCGCCTCGAGCTCGCCGGTCAGGCACGGCGCCGCCTCGCCGCGCACCTCGACGACATCGCGGAGCGCCGCCGACGCCGCGGTCAGCTCGCGAACCTGGAGCAGCTCGGCGGGCTCGAGCAGGTCACCGCGTGCCACGGCGCGCAGTGCGGCGCGCAGGTCCGGCACGCCGAGCCGCCCGGGGGCGGGTTCTCCCGCCTCGAGCGCCAGCCACTCGCGGGTGCGCTGCTGCGCCTGGCGCGCCATCTCGACCGTCGCGAGCGGTCGCATGGCACCGATCAGCTCGCGGCCGCGGGCCGAGTCGGCGCGGCGCTCGAACTCCGGCAGGACCTTGTCGAGCTCGAGCAGCGCGAGGGTATGGGCGTCGATCGCACTCATGGCGTCCATCGGCAGGCGCCGGGGCATGGTGGCAAACAGGATCGCACGGACACCGCGCCGCACCAGGGCGGCGACCATCGCCCGGCGTCA
>JASFRE010000063.1:0-12852 GCA_050115055.1 Candidatus Eiseniibacteriota bacterium
GCACCTGCTGCGGGCAGTAGCGCGGCGAGAAGCGATCGAGCGAACGCCACTTGCCGCTGATGCCGATGCGCGTCTGCGGCTCGCCGAACCACCGGGGCGAGCCGAGCGTGTAGGAGACGTCGCCCGCAACCTGGATCGGGAAGGTCAGGTTGAAGTCCTTGTGGTAGTCGTAAGGGCCCCAGTCGTCGAACTTGGCGCCCATCTCGACCGCCATCGAGCGCCAGGCGACGCGGACGTCGGAGCCCCAACGCTTGATGAGGCGCCCGTCGTCACCGTTCGGCTCGGCGGTGCCGGCGAAGATGTGGGAGACGACGCGTAGGTCGCGGCTGAAGCGGGAGACCAGGCGCACCTTGAGCTCCCAGAGATCGCGGGGCGGCGTCGCGCCGGGGAAGGCGAACGTGGTGCGACCGTCCTCGAGGATGCCGATGGCGGCGTCCGCCGTCGTGCGATGGTCCCGGTAGACCAGACTGATGCTGGCGGCGAGCGGCGAATCCTCGCGCACGTCGTTGTCCCACGCCCACATCCAGGTCTCGGGCGTCGGATCGTAGGTGAGCATGAGCTCGGCGCCGAGGGTCTCGCGGTTGTCGCGTACCGCGAAGGGATCGTCGAGGATGTTGCGCGGCCGGCCGGGGGAGGGCACGTCTCCCGGCACCGGGCCGACGATCGGCTTCTGCCACAGGACGTTCGGCGCGACCTGCCAGTTCCCGAGCTGGACCGCCAGCCCGGTCAGGAAGTTCGACTGGTTGCCGGAGCCTGAGTCCTTGAGGGTCCAGCCGGTGAAGGTGGTGGTCGCGGTCGGCCCGCCGTCGGCGACCACGCCCATGATGGCGCCCTGCCCGTACCAGTTCCAGCGCCCCTTCTGATAGGTCAGCTTCGCCTTGGCGCCGAAAGCGTCGGCCGTGCGCACTCGATCTTGAAGCAGGTCGTAGCCCTCGGGGGACCTGACCGCGATCTGAAAGGTATCGTCGACCTTCGTCGCGCCCGACCAGATGCCGCCGACCTCGATGCCGAAAGACCCTCGTGTGGTCGCCAGATGCACGGTGGCCTTGCGCGTCTTCGGCAGCGGCACGGCGATGGAGCTGCTGATCCTCGACTGCTCGGCGAGATCCTCGTGGAAGATGCCGGTCGCCTCGAAGCGCCCCAGCTGCCGGCTGTACTTGAGAAGGAACCCCGGGTTGGCTCCCCACCAGAGCTCCGGTCCCAGGGCGAGGGTCAGCCCGGCCAGATCCCTCTTGCCGTCGATCGTGAAGCCGACCGGCGCGATGCCGTTGTAGATATCGATGTTCTCGCCGTAGTAGGCCTCGCGGTAGAGCCCGAAGAAGTCGCCCTCGTAGCCCCAGTGGAAGTGCCCGGTGCGATAGAAGCCCTCGAGCATGAACCAGGAATCGTCCCACGAGATCGAGGCATCGTAGACCTTGACGCGCTCGATGTCGTTCATCTCCACGATCTCTGGGGTGCTGCCGTCGAGGCCCACGATGTCGCGCGGGCGACCGCGGTTCTCGTAGAAGATCTCGTCGATCGGGTTCTCGGGCACGTTGCCGAGCACGTTGAGCGTCAGCGTGCCGCGCACGTTCTCCTGCGGCTTGGCCTCGAAGGAGGCGTAGAAGGACTGCAGCTGGTCGAAACCGCGGAAGGCCGGCTGTCCGGTGCCGGGAGTCTCGGCCGGGGGCGTCGTGGTGTTCGAGCCGGCGGTATGGATGGTCTCGAACTCGAGCCGCAGGCCGGATAGACGGACGCGATCCAGCTTCTCGGCGATCAGGGCGGCACGGTCGGCGCGCGCCTCGACGTAGGCGGTGCCGGGTCGGATGGCGCCGAAATGGGCACGGATGGTGTCGAGATCGGTCGCCGGCGCATACGGGTGGAGTCGGAAGGCGTGCTTGAGCGCGTAGTAGGCGGCGCGAGGATAGACCTCGAAGAGGCCGGACTGGTCGGCCGGACCCTTGGCGCAGATCCCCCACCACTCCTCGTTCATGTTGTTCTGGCCCTCGACGTAGTCCTCGACGTAGCCGCCGTTTGGCCAGGAGGCGTGCGTATCGTGGATGTCGAGCCGGGAGTCCTGGCCGTACTTCCACCAGCCGTCGCTCCACTGGAAGATGTAGCCGCCGATGGCGTTGCCGACCCGACCCTTGCCGCTCGACTGCTCGTAGATCTCCTGCCACTGGCCGATCAGGTAGCGCGCCTGGGGGATCTGGTCCTCGCGCATCGTGCGGGCGTTGAAGGCGTCGGCGCCGAACTCGGTGTAGAGGACCGGCACGCCGAGCTTGTCGTGGACCACCTGATAGAGGTCACGGGCGGAGATGCCGCGGTAGACGTTGGTCCCGAGGACGTCGAGGCTGGGGCACTCCTCCGCGATCAGGTCGATGTACTGGAGATCGCCGTTGCAGATCGCCACCGGTCGCTCGCCGTCGTGCTCCTTGATGACGTCGATCAGCTCGCCGAAGAGCGAGTAGAGATAGCGTGCCCGCGCGGCGTCGCGCTCGCCCTCCGGCAGCGCCTCGATCTCGAACGAGGTCCAGCTCAGCCCGTAGTTGTTCTCGTTGCCGAGCAACCACATGAGGATGCCGGGCGTTCCCTCGTAGGCCTCGACCATCGCCGCCACCTCGGCCTTCAGGGCGTCGCGCAGGCGCTCGTCGGAGTAGTCGACCGACGGGATCCAGACGCCGTCGAGCGTGTAGCCGTAGCGCGCCACCAGGTGATTCACGATGGTCGTGATGCCGTAGCGCTCGTAGATGTACGTCACCCAGCGCGGTGGGATGCCGACGTATTGCCGGATGGAGTTGACCCCCATGTCGCGCATGAGCGACATCTCGCGTTCGAGCACCTCCTCGATGAAGGCATCCGGCTGCGCCCAGAGGTTGTAGGCGTAGTTCTCGCCGATCGGGATGTAGTCCCAGTTCATGCCGAAGACCATGGTGTCGCGGCCGTCCAACGCCAGCTTCAGGCCGGAGTCATCCTCGATGATTCGCACCTCGGGACGGACCGGGGCGGTGGTCTCCTGCGCCCGGGCGACGCCTGCTCCGCCGGTGCCCCACGGCCGCCAGGTGCCCGGGGATCCCAGCACGCCGAGAAAGACGGCCGCCACGGTGGCGGCGCGGACTCCCCGGCTGATCCGGGCGTGGTCGAGATCGGCGAAGCTCATGGACACGTCCTCATGAAGATTGCCGCACGGGAAAAGGCGGGGCGGCGACCGGCGCGTCGTCGTCGATGGCACCGGCCGCGACCACCTGACGGAACCAGGCGGCGCTGTCCTTGGCAAAGCGACGCTGCGTGGCGTAGTCGACCCAGTAGAGGCCGAAGCGCTTGGTATAGCCGTATCCCCACTCGAAGTTGTCGAGGAGCGACCAGACGAAGTAACCATGCAGTGGCACGCCGTCGGCGATGCTCTGGTAGGCGGCGGCCAGGTGGCCGTGCAGGAACTCGATGCGGCGCTCATCGGCGACGCGTCCCGCCTTCCCGGGACCGTCCGCGTAGGCGGCACCGTTCTCGGTCACGTAGATCCTGGGCGGCCGGTACTCGCGCGCGACACGCCGCAGCAGCTCGTGCAGGCCGGCCGGGTAGACCTCCCAGCCCATGTCGGTGAGCGCGTCGTCGGGCACCATCTGCACACCGACCGGCTCGCCGTCCGCGCCGGCCCGCACCACCGCGCGGCTGTAGTAGTTGACGCCCAGGAAGTCGAGCGGCGTGGCAATGGCGGCGAGGTCGCCCGGCTCGACGCCGGGCAGCGCTTCGCTTTCCAGATGGCCGCGACCGATGTGGTCGGCGATGACATCCTGCGGGTAACGTCCGCGGAAGAGCGGATCGAGGTACCAGCGATTGAAGGTGCCGTCCAGGCGGCGGGCCGCGTCGCAATCGGTCGCGGTGTCGGAGGCCGGATGGACGGGCATGAGGTTGAGCACGATCCCGACCTCGGCGCCGGGCGCGCGGTCGCGCAGGACGCGGATCGAGCGGCCATGGGAAAGGAGGACGTGGTGGGCGGCGCGCAGCGCCTCGCCCGGATTCCGGTGCCCGGGGGCGTGGTGACCCTGCTCGTGGCCCAGGGTGGCGATGCACCAGGGCTCGTTGTGCGTGATCCAGTGACCGACCCGATCGCCGAGGCGCGCTGCGACCGCGTCGGCGAAGCGGACGAAGGCGTCGACGGTGTGGCGCACCGCCCAGCCCCCGCGGTCCTGGAGCGCCTGGGGCAGGTCCCAGTGATAGAGGGTGACGAACGGCCGGATGCCGGCCTCGAGGAGAGCGTCGACCAGCGCCTCGTAGAAGTCGAGGCCGGCCTCGTTCACCGCTCCGTCGCCCTGCGGGAAGACCCGCGGCCAGGCGATCGAGAAGCGATAGGCGTCGACCCCGAGCCATCGCAGGAGTTCGATGTCCCCCCGCCAGCGATGGAAGTGATCGCAGGCGATGCCAGGGTCCGAGCCGTCGGCGATTCGCCCGGGGCTGGCCGCGAAGCGGTCCCAGATCGATTCGCCCCGGCCTCCCTCGCGGGCGGCGCCCTCGATCTGCTGGGCGGAGGTCGCGACGCCCCAGGTGAAGTCGTCCGGAAAGGTGAGACGTGCCATCGCGGTCACCTCGCGGGGGTGGGCGCGCCCTCCGGGGCGTCCTCGGGGTAGAGGTGGCAGCGGACCCGCTGGGCGCCGACCGGGCGGGGCGGCGGATCGCTGGCGAGACAGACGTCGAGCACGTCCGGGCAACGGGAGGCGAAGGGGCAGCCCGCCTCCGGCGCGCGGGCGTCCGCGGGCACCCGGCCCGCTTCGGCCTGCGTCCCGGTGGCCTCGAACGCCGTCGCCTCCGCCGCGGCATCGAGCCGGACGGCGGAGTCGGCGATCGAGGCCAAGAGCTTGCGCGTGTAGGGGTGAGCGGGCTCCTCGACCAGGGTGCGACTCGGTCCGTCCTCGACCACGCGTCCGCGGAAGAGGACGAGGATCCGGTCGGCCAGATAGCGCGCGGAGGCGAGATCGTGGGTGATGAGCAGAATCGCCAGCCGTTGCTCGCGCTTGAGCCGCACCAGCAGCTCCAGCACGCCCATGCGGATCGAGACGTCGAGCATCGAGGTCGGCTCGTCGGCGACCAGCAGCTCCGGCTCCGGCGCCAGGGCACGGGCGATGGCCACGCGCTGCCGCTGTCCGCCGGAGAGTTCGTACGGGTGCCGATCGATAAACTCGCCGGCCGGCTCGAGGCCGACGGTCGTCAGCAGCTCGATCGCCCGCGACCGGGCCTCGGCGGCATCGCACCGGTGGTGGCGACGCAGCGGGCGGACCAGGTGGTGGGCGACCGTGTGCACCGGGTTCAGCGAGCCGAACGGGTCCTGGAATACCATCTGCACCCGGCGCCGATAGCCGAGCGACGCCGCGCGCGGTTCGCGTGTCAGGACGTCGTCGCCAGACAGCCGGATCGCCCCGTCATCGGGCTTCTCCAGCCGCAGGAGGAGGCGCGCCACGGTGCTCTTGCCGCTGCCAGATTCGCCCACCAGGGCGACCGCCTCGCCACGGTCGAGCTGAAACGAGACGCGCTCGGCAGCGACCACCGTGCTCCGCGCGGCGAAAAGGCCACGGGAGGTGAACTTTTTGCAGAGCCCGTCCACCTCCAGGAGCGGGGCGGGCTTGGCGTCCAGGGCGACGGTCAAAGGAGTCCTCGTGGGGCAGGAAAGGGCTTTGTTCGACTAGCGAACATAGTGTACCATGAGAACGAGCTTGTCAAGCTCCGCGGGCGATCCGCCGCCCCTCGAGGCCGGTGGCTCCCCGGGCGGCGCCGGGTCCGAACAGCGCCCCCCTCCAGCCCGGTCGACATGATACGGAGATGAGGTCGAGATCGCCATGCGGCTTGCCATGACACAGTGCGGCGGTGTCGTCGTCGGCATCCTACTCTCGGCGCTCGCCGTTCGCAGCGCCCCGTGTGCGCCGGCCGGCGAGGCCGGGGCGATCGACGGAGGCGACGGCTTCCAGCGCCAGGAGCCGTTCGTCGTGCGGCCCTTCGATGCCACGCGGGGTGACCGCTGGATCGGCAATGGCGTCGCCTACGGTCCGTTTCGCGACGGACAGTCCCCCGGCGGGGCATCCCCGAGCGGTGCCGAGCTCCTCGAAGACCTCGAGCTGATGGCCCGGCACTGGAGCCTGATGCGTCTCTACGGGGCGACAGGGCCGACGGCGACCATCCTCGAGCTCATCCGCCAGAACGAGATCGGGATGCAGGTGATGCTCGGCGCCTGGATCGACGCCGAGGAGCGCCATGACGCGCACGGGGCGGCGGCCGAACGCCGGCCGGAGGTGGCGGCGGTCAACCGGCAGGAGATCGAGGCCGCGATCGGTCTCGCCAACGCCTATCCCGACATCGTCGTGGCGGTGAACGTGGGCAACGAAACTCAGGTCTCGTGGTCGTCCCACCGGGTCCCGGCCGGCGTGCTGATCGAACTGGTGCGTGAGGTGCGGGCGCGGACCACGGTGCCGGTGACGGTGGCCGACGATTCCAGCTTCTGGGGCGAGCCCGCGAGCCGGCAATTGGCGGGCGAGATCGACTTCATCGTCACTCACATCCACCCGCTCTGGGGCGGCCAGCGGCTGGCGGAGGCGCTCGACTGGACGCAACGCATGTATGCGCGGGTGGTGGCCGCACACCCCGACCGCCAGGTTGCCATCGGCGAGACCGGGTGGGCAACGCGCAAGCACGACGTCGGCGAGCAGGCCAGGCTGATCCAGGGCCAGCCGGGTGAGGAACAGCAGGCGGTCTTCCATGACGCGTTGACCGCCTGGACGCTGCAGGAACGGATCACGACCTTCTTCTTCGAGGCGTTCGACGAGAACTGGAAGGGCGGAGAACATCCCGACGAGGTGGAGAAGCACTGGGGGCTCTTCCGCGCCGACCGATCTCCCAAGAGGGCGATGACCGATGGGACATGACACCGTCGATAGCCATCCGGCTTCGGTAGAGGAGGAAGCTCTCGCGGCAAGGCAGCCGGAGCTCACGCTGCTGCGCGCCGAGGGCGACCTGCCGGCGCCGGCCGGCGGGTTCGTGTCGGTCGATGGCGAGCGATACTACCGGATCGCCGCCTACCACCGGATGCCCGCCTTCCTGATGAGCATCGCCAGCGACACCGACCTCTGGATGTACGTCTCCTCGGGCGGAGGTCTGACGGCCGGTCGAGTCGACGCGCAGCGCTGCCTTTTCCCCTACGAAACGGTCGACAGGCTGCATGACGGTCATTGTCACACCGGTCCCATCACCCTGCTGCGAGTGACGCGGGGGAAGGGGCCGGCGATCGTGTGGGAGCCGTTCTCGGCGGCGGCCGCGGACGATTGTCGTGTCGAGCGCAATCTCTACAAGAACGTGATCGGAAACCGGATCCTCTTCGAGGAGATCCACCACGGTCTCGAGCTCGCGTTCCGCTATCGCTGGACGGGCAGCGACGAGCTCGGACTGGTGCGCACGGCGACGCTGCAGAACCAGGGCGACGGGGCCGTCTCGATCGAGGTGCTCGACGGTCTGCGCAACGTGATGCCCTACGGGGTGTCGCTGGCTCTGCAGCAGCGGGCAAGCTGCCTCGCCGACGCCTACAAGCGGTGCGACTGCGACCCGGAGACGCGGGCCGGGATCTTCTCGCTCACCTCCGCGATCGTCGACCTGCCGGAGGCGGCCGAGGTGCTGCGGGCCAACGTCGTCTGGTGCCACGGCCTGCCAGGCTTCGAGGTGTGTCTTTCGACCGACGCCGTCGCCGCCTTCCGGCGCGGCGAGGCGGTGGCCGGCGATCGCGTCCTGACCGGGCGCCGGGGCAGCTACCTCGTGGTCGCGACGGTCGAGCTGGATGGTCGGAGAGAGGCGCGGGCCGGCTCGACCGCGGCCAGAGCGACGGCGCGGGGGACGGCGACCACGGGCCGTACGGCGGTGGCAGATGCCGGTCGCCGGGCGACCACGAGCGCGCGATGGCATCTGGTCGCCGACGTCGGTCGCAGCCATGCCCAGCTCGCTACCCTCCGTGCGCGGCTGCTCGACGGTGGCGACCTGGATGAGGAGATCGAGAGGAGCCTGGAGACGTCGAGCGAGGGGCTGCGGCGCATCGTGGGCAGCGCCGACGGCCGGCAGCTCACCGGGCAGCCGACCGCGGACGCGCATCACTTCGCCAACGTGCTGTTCAACAGCATGCGCGGCGGGGTCTTCGCCCGCAACCATGAGGTGCCGGTCGCCGACTTCATCGACTTCCTCCGCACGCGCCAGCGCGCGACCGTCGACCGCCACCGGGCGCTGCTCGAGTCGTTGCCGCCGGAGATCCCGTTCCCCGATCTGCTGGGCGCCACCCGGCGTGCGGGAGATCCGGATCTCGAGCGCCTCGCCCACGAGTACCTGCCGCTCCACTTCGGCCGGCGACACGGCGATCCGAGCCGCCCGTGGAACGTGTTCACGATCCGGGCGAGAAGGCCGGACGGGGCGCTGGCGCTGCGCTACGAGGGCAACTGGCGCGACATCTTCCAGAACTGGGAGGCGCTGAGCCTGAGCTTCCCGGCCTTCCTGCCCGGCATCATTGCCAAGTTCGTCAATGCCTCGACCGTCGACGGCTTCAATCCCTATCGCATCACGCGGGAGGGCATCGACTGGGAGACGGTCGATCCGGAGGACCCCTGGAGCTGCATCGGCTACTGGGGCGACCACCAGATCATCTATCTGCTCAAGCTGCTCGAGTCGGTGCGGCGCTTCTCACCGGGGACGCTCGAGAAGTCGCTGGTCCGTCAGATTTACTGCTATGCCGACGTGCCCTACCGGCTCAAGTCCTATCGCGAGATGCTGCGCGACCCGCGAGCGACGGTCGACTACGACACCGATCTTGCCGGACGGATCGAGGAGCGGGTGAAGGCGGTCGGCACCGACGGCAAGCTCCTGCAGGACGCGGACGGCCGGGTCTACCACGTCAGTCTGCTCGAGAAGCTCCTGGTGCCCGCACTCTCCAAGCTGTCGAACCTGATTCCGGAAGGCGGCATCTGGCTGAACACGCAGCGCCCCGAATGGAACGACGCGAACAACGCGCTGGTCGGCAACGGCATCTCGGTGGTCACACTGTGCTACCTGCGTCGCTATCTCCGCTTCCTCGCGGATCTGCTCGACGGGCTGGAGGCGTCGAGCGTGCCGATCTCGGTCGAGGTCGGCGCCTGGTGCCGGCGCCTGCGCTCGACGCTGGACGAGCACCGGACGTTGCTGGCGGCCGGCGCCATGCACGACCGGGAGCGCAAGCGGCTGGTGGATGCCGCCGGCGAGGCGTTCGAGGCCTACCGCTCGCGGGTCTACGCCGGCGGGTTCTCCGGCAAGGAGGAACTCTCCATCAGCGTGGTTGCCGCGCTCTGCGACACGGCGCTCGATTGCCTCGATCACGCCATCGACGCCAATCGGCGGCCAGATGGTCTCTACCACTCGTACAATCTGATCGACCTCGAGAGTGACGAGCGGAGCGTGTCGGTACAGCCGCTCTACGAGATGCTCGAGGGTCAGGTGGCGGTGCTGAGCTCGGGTGTGCTGGAGGCTCCGGCGGCGGCGGAGCTCATCCGTGGCCTGTTCGAGAGTCGCATCTACCGGGCCGATCAGCGCAGTTTCCTGCTCTACCCGGCCAGGGAGCTGCCGTCGTTTCTGGAGCGCAACGTGATCGCGGAGGACCGCGTCGCCGCCATCCCGCTGCTCCGGGAGTTGCTGGCGGCGGGTGACGTCTCGCTCGTCGAGTGCGACGCGCTGGGCGCCTGCCATTTCCAGGCCGACCTCGGTAACGCGCGGGATGTCGCTGCCGTCCTGGATCGACTGGCGACGGTGGAGCGCTGGAAGGACGCGGTGACCAGGGACCGACAGGCGGTGCTCGAGCTCTACGAGGCGGTGTTCCGCCACCGGTCCTTCACCGGTCGGTCGGGCTCCATGTACGGCTACGAGGGACTGGGGTGCATCTACTGGCACATGGTCGCCAAGCTGCTGCTGGCGGTGCAGGAGGTGGTCCTGCGGGCGGCCCGGTCCAAACAGCCGACCTCCGTGCTCGAACCGCTGATGCGGGACTACTACCGCATCCGCGCCGGTCTCGGCTTCGAGAAGACCGTGGTCGAGTACGGCGCCTTTCCCACCGACCCCTACTCGCACACGCCGCCCCACGCCGGAGCGCGGCAGCCGGGGATGACCGGCCAGGTCAAGGAGGAGATCTTGACCCGGTTCGGCGAGCTCGGGCTCGAGATCGAGGCCGGCGGCGTGCGCTTCCGACCGCTGCTGCTCCGACGCATCGACTTTCGGGTCGAGCCCGGCGAGCTCCGCTTCCACGACGTCGACGGCGAGCCCCGCACCATCGACGTGCCGGCCGGCGCGCTGGCCTTCACCTTCTGCCAGGTGCCGATCGTCTACCGGCTGACTCGCCAGGAGGCGTGGGTGCGGGTCACCACGCAGGACGGCGCCTCGTCCGAGCATGCCGGAGACCGGCTCGATCCCGGCCTCTCGCAGGCGCTCTTCGCCCGGACGGGGCACATCGCGCGGATCGACGTCGGCGTCACCGAGCAGTCGCTCTATCGATTCTGAGCGCTCGATCGACTTTACGGCGCCGCCGCGCGCTGCGGGGACGGGCTCGACTGCTACTTGACGAGCACCATGCGGCGGGTCTCGACAACGCCGGCGGTTCGCAGCTGGTAGAGATAGACGCCCGACGCCACCCGGTCGCCGGTCCCATCGCGCCCGTCCCAGTCGACCTCGTGCTCCCCGGCCGGTGAGACGCCATCGACCAGGATGCGCACCAGACGCCCGGCCACATCGTAGATCGCGAGCTCGGTCCATCCCGTGGTCGCCAGCGAGTAGCCGATCGTGGTGCGGGGGTTGAACGGGTTGGGCCGGGCGGCGGCGAGCGCCGGCGCCGCGATCATCGACGGCGCCGACTCCGGCACGCTCACGGCCGGGTCCGCCACGAAGGTGAACCGGTCGACGATGACCTCCTGCATCGCCCCGGGCGGGGCGTCCATGAGCCAGAGGTTGAGGTGGACTCGCGGCTGCTCGGGGCGCGGGATGTGGGGCCCGTCGTAGGTCCAGGCGTGGATCAGATTCGCCGGCCTCTCGTCCTGCGGGCCGCCACGCCAGCTCCGGAACTCGACGCGGTCCGGGAGCCAGCGAAAGGCGTGGCTGGTCAGCTCGCCCTCGTCGAACGACACGTCGAAGCGGCTGATGTTGTCCGGATAGTCGTAGGGCTGGGCGACGAACTGGGCGAGATCGTTCGCCGGGTCGCCCCAGCGACTGAACTCGACGTCGATCTCGTTGTGCGGATTCCACCACAGGAACGCGGGATCGTAGCAGGCGCCGTACTGCCACAGGAACAGGCCGAAGACGACGTTGGCGTGCAGCAGATCGAGGCGTCCGACGGTCGTGAAGATGTAGTCGCCGTAGCCGAGGGACTCCTCGAGCGTGACCTCGGTGCTGTACCATGTGCCGGCGATCTGCTGGAGCGTCAGGTGCAGGCGGCCGTCCAGGTCCACCCAGGTGCAATCCCCGGTGTCGCAGAAGTGGTTCGGGCCGGGTCCGTAGTATCCGGGTCCCTTGACACGCCAGGGCCGACCGCCGAACTCGAGCGTCCGTCCACCGGGGAAGTCGAGCCACTGCAGCTCATCGAGCGTCGGGGGGCCGAGGTTGTCGAAAGTCGCCTGGTCGTAGTAGACGTCGGGCGCGGGGTCGGCGGGGCTCTGCAGCACACCGAGCAGCAAGTGCGTCGCCGCGGTTCCGGGCGGTGCCGGGCCGCTCTCGACGTAGAACGACTGCACCTCGTCGACCGGAGTCGACGCGCTGGCCGCGGCGTGCGACTCGTAGTCGATCAGGGCGCCGCCGGCATCACGCCACTCGATGTTGACGATGGCGACCGACTGACCGGTCAGCGGGCTGGTTGCGGAGTGCCAGACCGACACCGAGGCCGCCCAGCGCTCGCCGGGAGCGGTGTCCAGGGGTTGCCAGTAGGCGGAGACATCCCAGCCGCCGGTGTCGGGGCCCGAGACCCGGGCCGCGACCGCGCCGTGGGTCGCCTGCATGCTCGAGCCGACGGCCCCAAACTGATTCCATCCGCCGAAGGTGGCGCCGCCCGAGCCGCCGAGCTCGAAGCTGGGGTTGGCGAGCATGCACTGGCCGTGTGCCGGCGGGACGCCACCGGCGACGGTCAGCAGCAACGCGAGCAGCATGCTGTTCGAAGAGCCGTGCATCGGCGACTCCATGCCGGCCGACGGCGGCCGGCGAGGCGCCTCGAGGGGGGCGTCATGGTGCGCGGTCCGGTACGGCCCCCGCGATCTGGGTCGGTTCCGGTGACCCGCGATGACCTACTTGAGGAGGATCATGCTGCGCGACACCTGGCCGGCCGGCGTCTCCAGGACGTAGAAGTAGCGACCGGCGGGCGCGGTTCCATGATCGGTCCGGCCGTTCCAGGTGACCTGGTGCGCGCCGCGATCCAGCTCGCCACGGTGCAGAGTCGCGATCAGGCGCCCGGCGACATCGAAGACGGCGAGCTCGACCATCCCCGGCTGGTCCAGGGTGAAGTCGATGCGGGTCTGCGGGTTGAAGGGATTCGGGACGTTCTGGCCGAGGGTCATGCCGGCAGCGCTCGGGCTCGTGCCCGCGTCCGCGATGCCGACCACGTCCAGATCGAAGTCGACGTTGTCGTAGAAGATCCCCGATCCCTCGTAGTTGGTCGCCACGCAGAGGAAGCCGAACTGCAGGATCTGTCCCTCGAGGCTGGCGTCGATGTCGATCGCCACCGAATAGCCACCCCAGGTCTCGGGGATCGACGTCATCTCCGCGGTGATCAGGTTGGTCAGCTGGAAGCCCGCACCGGGATCGAGCGTCTTGATGAACGCCTGCGCGGTGGAGGCACCCTCGAGGTTGCCCATCTTG
>JASFRE010000064.1:0-12841 GCA_050115055.1 Candidatus Eiseniibacteriota bacterium
TCGAGCACCGTCCGGCTGGCCGCGAGCAGCCGCTCGTGATCGATCGGGCTCGATAGATGGCGGGCGCGGGCGAGCTTGTCGACGCCCTTGCGAAGCAGGTTGCGAGCGCCCCCCAGGTTCGCGGCCTCGATCTTGTAGAACGCGACCGCGATCTGGATCAGGCCCTGGAAGTAGAGTCGCTCGTCACCGACACGCCCCATCCAGATCTCCTCGAAGACGTCGTGCGCCTCGAAGTAGCGACGGGCGTTGAACAACCGGACGCCCTCGTCGGCTTCCTCGCACCAGCGAAGTGGTCTGATCGAGCGGACATCATCTCCGTGCATGCCGGGTTCCCGTGGTGACTGCTCGTGCCGCGACCGGTCGCCCACGATGGTGACCCACGCCCCGTGACGCGCAGCGTCGGCGACGATCGGGCGACGTCCGCATCGCGTCGCACCGGGGAGGCCGCACGAGTCTCTGGTTGAATCCCCGCGCCCATCGTGCTAGATGCTTGGCACGATGGCGGTTGGGCGTCGCGTGCGAGGTCGGTCCGGCCGGCGCATGCTGGCGGCGGGAAGGAGTCCCGGCCCGATGCGGATCCCGAGCCTCAACCATATGTTCCTGGAGGCGGTCGACCGATTCCGGAAAACCGATGCCTTCCAGGTCAAGCAGGCCGGCCGCTACGTGCCCGTCTCGCACGAGGCGTTCGCGCGCTGCGTCGAGGCGCAGAGCCTCGGGCTCGCCGAGCTGGGGATCACGCCCGGTGATCGCGTGGCACTGATCGCCGAGAACCGCCTCGAGTGGGCAGCCGCCGACTACGCCATCCTCGCGGCCCGCGCGATCACCGTTCCCGCCTATCCGACGCTGCTCTCCCACCAGATCGAGTACATCCTCCGCAACTCGGGCAGCCGCGTCGCCTTCGTGTCGACCGCCGCCCAGCTCGAAAAGGTCGAACGGGTCTGCGAGGGGCTGCCGGATCTGCGCCACATCGTCGTCATGGACGACACCGGTGACCTGCCGCGGCCGACCCGCGGCGGCCAGACCGTCCTCGCCTGGAAGGCGCTGCAGGACAGCGGTGCGGCGCTCGCGGCCGGCGACGCCGAGCGCTTCCGCGCCACCGCCACCCGTGCTGCCGCCGACGACCTGGCGACCATCATCTACACCTCCGGCACGACGGGCATCCCGAAGGGCGTCATGCTGACGCACGGCAACATCGCCGCCAACGTGGAGTCCGTCGCCGACCTGTTCGGCTTCGACGAGACCGACACCTGCCTCTCCTTCCTGCCGCTCAGCCACGTCTTCGAGCGCACCTGCGGCCACTACGTGATGTTCCACAAGGGCGTGTCGATCGCCTACGCCGAGTCGCTGGAGACCGTGCAGCAGAACCTCGTCGAGGTGCGGCCGACCCTCATGATCTCGGTGCCGCGCCTGTACGAGAAGATCCATGCCCGCGTCATGACGATGGTGGCCGCGAGCCCGCCGCTGCGCCGGCGGATCTTCCACTGGGCGCTGGACGTCGGCTGGCGCGGCGCGCGGCGACGCATGACCGGACGACGGGCCGGCGGACTGCTGGCGCTCCGCCTGGCACTCGCCGATCGCCTGGTGTTCGCCAAGCTCCGGGCGCGCACCGGCGGCCGCATCCGCCTGTTCATCTCGGGCGGCGCGCCGCTGCCGGCCGAGATCGCCCGCTTCTTCCTCGCCGCCGGCTTCGACATCTACGAGGGCTACGGTCTCACCGAGACCGCGCCGGTCCTGTGCGCCAACCGGCCCGGCAAAGTCAAGCTCGGTACGGTCGGCCAGGCGGTGCCGGGCGTCGAGCTCCGCGTCGCCGAGGACGGCGAGGTGGTCGTGCGCGGCGCCAACGTCATGCGGGGCTACTACCGCGATGACATCGCCACGCGCGAGATCCTCGACGAGGACGGCTGGCTCCGTACCGGCGACGTCGGCACCATCGACGACGACGGCCACCTGACGATCACCGATCGCAAGAAAGACCTGATCGTCACCTCAGGCGGCAAGAACATCGCCCCACAGCCGGTCGAGAACCGGCTCAAGACCAGCACGCTGATCGCGGAGGCGGTGCTGATCGGTGACCGCCGCAAGTTCCCGGTGGTCCTGATCGTGCCGGATCACGAGCAACTGGCAGAGCGTGCGCGTGCCGGTGGCATCACATCGAGCTCGATTTCCGATCTCTGCGCACACCCGCAGATCCTCGAGCTCTACGAGCGCGAGGTCGAGACGCTCACCAGCTCGCTCAGCCAGTACGAGCGCCCGAAGCGTCTTGCCCTCATCGACCGGCCGTTCACCATCGAGTCGGGCGAGCTCACGCCGTCCCTCAAGGTGAAGCGCAAGGTCGTGATGGAACGGTTCAGAGACCTGATCGACGGTCTCTACACGATGGAGCCGCCATGACCCGTGCACAGCCTCCCCGCCCGCCGTCGCCGCTCACCGTCATCCTCCCGGCCGCGGCCCTGAGCCTGCTCCTCCTGGTCGGCAGGCCGGCCGGAGCCGGCGCCGCCGGCTTCGCGATCTACGAGCAAGGCGCGCGCGCCATGGCCATGGGCGGCGCCTTCGCGGCCGTCGCCGACGACCCATCGGCGATGTTCTACAATCCCGCCGGCCTCGCCCGCGCCGACAGCCGCCAGCTCTACGTCGGTCCGAGCTTCATCGTGGTGCCGGCCCGGCAGTTCGCGGGGATCGCGCCCTATCCGGGCTACGGCGTCGAGGCCGAGTCGACGGCCGACCTCTTCTACCCCGTCAACGCCTACCTGGTCATGCCTCTCGACGGTCGCTGGACGCTCGGCGCCTTCCTCAACTCGCCGTTCGGTCTCAAGGTGGAGTGGGACGACCCGGCCCGCTTCCCGGGCCGCTACGTGTCGACGCACTCTGAGGTCATCCCGTTCTACTTCGGCTCGCAGATCGGCGTGGCGCTCGGCGAGCACGTGGCGCTCGGCGGCGGCGTGACGCTGGCGCATTCCAGCGTGACGCTGCGCCAGTACCTGAGTCGCACCTTCGTCGGCCTCGACCAGGGCGCCGTCCTCGACGTCGGCACGGTGGAGCTCGAGGCCTCGAATGGGCTCGACGTCGGCTTCGCCTTCGGCCTGCTGGTCGAGCCCGCCGAGCGCTGGAACGTCGGCTTCGGCTACCGCCACCAGATCGAGATCGACTACGAAGGCGACGCGGACTTCACGCAGCTCGAGACCGGGCTCGCCGACCTCGATGCGCTGATCGCCGCACTGCTGCCGTCCGACCAGGCGGCGCGCACCGCCTTCGCCTTCCCGACCCAGTGGTCGCTCGGCATCGCCACCACCGCCCTCGAGGGCTGGACCCTGGCCTTCGACTGGTGCTGGACGGAGTGGAGCAGCTTCGACCAGCTGCGCATCGAGTTCGACGACCCGCAGCTCGCGATGGATCGACCGCAAGGCTGGGAGGACGTGTTCAGCTACCGACTCGGGGCCGAGTGGCGATGGCGCCCTGCCTGGGCGCTACGCGCCGGCGCCTACATCGACGACAACCCGCAGCCCGATCGCGCGGTCAGCCCGCTCCTGCCCGACGCCGATCGGGTCGGCCTGTCGCTGGGATTCGGGCACACCTTCGGCCGCTACACCATCGACGTCTACGACCTCGTGGTGCTCTTCGACGAGCGCTCGACCCACGGCATGTCGCAGGACCGCTTCGACGGCAGCTACCAGTCGTTCGCCAATGCGATCGGCTTCGATCTGGGGATCCGCTTCTAGCGGGAGGGAGGTGTCCGATGTGTCAGGGACTCACCGCGACGCGGCGCGGCGGCCGTCGGATCCTGGCCGGGTCGATGCTCTGCGGGCTGCTGGCGATCGTGGGGCTCGGAGGCGGCTGCGACCTGGACCCGCCGACGCCACCCACCCTCGACCCCGGCCGCGCCGACTTCACGCGTCTCGTCGCGGTCGGCGCCAGCCTCACGGCGGGCATGCAGTCCGGCGCCCTGGTCGAGGACTTCCAGGCGCTCGCCTTCCCGGCGCTGATCGCCGCGCAGGCCGGCCAGCCGGTCGGCAACGATGGCTTCGCCTATCCGGCCATCGGCTATCCGGGCCTCGGCGCCGGCGACACCCCCGGGTCCCAGGCCGCCATTCGCGGCATCACGGCGCTCCCCTCGCCGTGCAGTCCGGTGATCGAGCCGATCGACCCGACACCGGGGCAGCCGGTCAATCTCGCCTATCAGGGGATCTACGCCAACCTCGGGGTGCCGGGGGCGAGCCTCGCGCACCTCACGCTGCATCCGAGCCTGCTGACGGCCAACCCGTTCGTGGCCCTGGTCGCACGGCCTTCGGCCTTCGACGATCGGTCGCTGGCCGGCCTCGCGGTGCAGGCGCAGCCGACGCTGTTGCTCGTCTGGCCCGGCATGGGCGATGCGCTGGTCGGCGTCACCGCCGGCGATCCGGACGCGATGCTGTCGCCGTTCGAGTTCCAGTCCGCGCTCAGCACGCTGATCGACACGCTCGTCACCAGCGACGCCGACATCGTGATGGCCAACCTGTTCGATGTCACCGCGCTGCCATACGTCACCACGCTACCGCGCGTCCTGGTCGATCCGACCACCTGCGAGGTGGTGACGGTGGGCGGCGCGCCGGTGGCGCTGCTCGGCCAGACCGACGGCGGCACCGCGGGCCCGCTCCCGGCCGGCACGCGGGTCACGCTCGGCGCACGCGCCCATCTCGCCGTCGGCCGCGGCATCCCGGCCGCGGCCGGCGGCACCGGCGAGCCGCTGCCCGACGAGGTCGTGCTGACGCCGGACGAGGTCGAGGCGGTGCGGGAGCGGATCGAGGAGTACAACACGATCATCGCCGGCCTGGCGAATGATCGCGAGCTGCCGCTCGTCGACCTCGACCGTGTGATCGGCGACCTGCTCCAGAACGGCACCGAGGTGGCGGGCATCGAGCTCGACGCGACCTACGTCACCGGCGGGCTGATCAGTCTCGACGGCCTGCATCCGACGGCGGTCGGCCAGGGGCTGATCGCCGACGCCTTCATCGCCACCTTGAACGCCCACTTCGGCTCCAACCTGGCACCCATCGACCTCGCCGCGCTGCTGGCGGTGCCGGGCTGGCCGGCACCGTGAGGCGTCGCGCATGGAGCGCGGGGCGGCACTCCGCGAGCGGCTGACCCGGGGAGCGCCGCTCCTCCTCGACGGCGCGCTCGGCACCGAGCTCGAGCGACGCGGTGTCGCGACGCCGGCGCCGGCCTGGTCGGCAGCGGCGCTCGCCACCGCGCCCGACCAGGTGCTGGCCGTGCATCGCGACTTCGTGCGAGCCGGTGCCGACCTCCTGACGACCAACACCTTCCGGACGCTGGCGCGCGCGCTGCCGGGCGCCCCGCCGGGCGAGGCCGAACGGCTGCTCGAGCTGGCGGTGCACCTGGCACGCCAGGCAGCCGGCGAGGCACCGGCTGACCGCGCCGGGCCGGGCGGACCGGCACCGGTCCTGGTGCTCGGCTCGATGGGCCCGCTGGAGGACTGCTTCCGCCCCGATCGTGTCCCCACCGAGCCGGCCCTCGGCCGGGAGCACGCGACGCGTGCCGCCGCCCTGCTGGCGGCCGGCGTCGACGGGCTGCTGGTCGAGACGATGAACACGCGCCGCGAGGCGCTGGCGGCGCTCGCCGCCGGACGCGCCACCGGGCTACCGGTGCTCGTCGCCTGCGTCGCCGCCGATCCCGAGCGGCTTCTCGACGGCGACCGGCTCGATGCCGTCGTACCGGCCCTGGCCGAGGCCGGCGCCGACGCCATCCTCGTCAACTGCACGCCGCTCGCGATGACCGCGCGCGTCGTGCCTGGCCTCGCCCGCCTGGTCGGCGACCTGCCGTTCGGCGCCTACGCCAACAACGGCTACGGCTCGCCGGCCCGTGGCTCGCGGACACGCGGCGCACCGGCGCCGGTGGCCGACTCGCCGGCGGCCCCGCCGTCGGCCCCGCCGTCGGCCGCGGTGTCGCCCGCCGCCTACGCCCGCCAGGCCGCCGGCTGGCTGGCGGCCGGTGCCCGCCTGATCGGCGGCTGCTGCGGCACGACGCCGGCCCACATCGCCGCCCTGCGCGCTCTCCTGGACGATCACTCGAGCTGACCGCGCGCCGACCCGCGGCGGCGCTATAATCATCATGGATGCCCCGCGCCGACGGAGCGACGCCCCGCCGCGCCGGCCAGCGTCCGTCCTGCTCGTCCACCTCCGCCATCCTGGAGGTCAAGATGATCGCTCCCCTCGGACCGACGACCCCGGCTCGCCGCCTGCGCCGGCCATCGATCGCGCCGCTCCTCGCCGTCACGTTCACGCGCCTGCTCACGCTCACGCTCGCGGTCACGGTCACCGACATCGGTGCGCGGGCCGCGACGCTGCGCGTGCCGGGCGATCAGCCGACGCTGGGAGCGGCCCTCGATCTGACCGCGCCCGGCGACACCGTCCTGGTGGCGGCCGGACTCTACAGCGGTCCCGGCAACGTCGGACTCACCGCCCCGATGCACGACTTCGTGCTGCGCTCCGAGCAGGGCGCGGCGCAGACGACGATCGACTGCGCGGGACAACACCGCTTCCTCTGGATGCAGGCGCACACGCGCGCCACGCACATCGAGGGCTTCACGCTCCAGGGCGGCGACGCCACCGGGGAGATCTACACCGGCGGCGGTCTGATCGTCGGCTTCGGCGCCTCCCCCACCCTCTCCGACTGCAGCTTCCTCGCGAGCCGCGGTGGCAACAACCTCTCGAACGGCGGCGGGGCGCTCGCCTTTCACAACTCCGCACCGCTCATCGAGCGTTGCCACTTCGAGGGCAATCGCTCCGAGGGCCTCTACGGCATCGGTGGTGCCATCTCGCTCTATACCTCGCCCGCCGTCATCCAGGACTGCACCTTCTCGAACAACTGGACCGCCGGCACGCTGGCCGCAGGCGGCGCCGTGTTCGCCTGGGACTTCTCATCGATCACCCTCGAGCGCTGCACCTTCGCGGGCAACCAGTGCGTGGCCGAGGGGGGGGCGGTCTTCGTGAGCTTCTCCTTCGACGGCAGCACGTTCTCCGGCTGCCGGTTCGTCGGCAATCAGGCGCACACGGCGGGCGCCGTGTTCATGGTATCGGGCTCGCGCGTCCTGGACTGCGGGTTCGAGGAGAACAGCGCCCAGTACGGCGGCGCCCTGGAGGAGGTCGGCGGCCTCGCGAGCCAGATCTCGGACTGTCTGTTCCTCGACAACGAGGCCGGGGTCCGCGGCGGGGCGATGCGCATCGTCGACGCGGCGAGCACCGTCGAGGGCTGCATCTTCGCCCGCAACAGCGCGCCCGAGGGCGGTGCCATCGCCATCCACGGCGCCGATCCAACCATCGCGAGCTCGACCTTCTTCGACAACGCGGCGCCCACCGGCTCGGCGCTGGCGCTCCTCCCCACCCAGGTCGGCAGTCACGTCACGCTGACGCGGTCGATCCTGGCCGCCGGCCGCCTGGGTGCCGCCACCTCCTGCGGCGATGATTGCACGCTCACCGCCAGCTGCACGGACGCGTACGGCAATGCCGGCGGCGACTGGGTGGCGTGCCTGGCCGGGCAGCTCGGCATCGACGGCAACTTCTCGGAAGATCCCCGCTTCTGCGCCCCCCTGGCCGACGATTGGACCCTCGACGCGAGCTCGCCCTGCCTGCCGGGCCAGCACCCGTCGGGTGCCAGCTGCGGCCTGATCGGCGCCCAGTCCCAGGGCTGCGGGGCGACGGCGGTCGCGCCGACCACCTGGGGTCGGCTGAAGGCGCTCTACGGCGACCCGTCGCCGGCCCCCTGATCCCCGGGCCCCGCCGTGTGCTAAGCTGCGCGCGCCCCGCAGGACCCGATGGAAGGACGGAGCGCATGGAGAGCGGCAGGCCAGGACACCCGGAACGTTCACGTGACGACGCGAGATGGTTCGATGCCCCTCCGCGGCCGGGGGGCGGCCAGGGGCCGCGCTCGGCGCGCGTGCGGGTGCTCGCCCCGGTGCTCTGCGCCGCGCTGCTCGCCGCCGCGGCGGTGGGTGGCTGCGGCGGCGACGGGTCGGGACGCGACGCGGGCGCGGATGACGCGGCCCGCCGCGACGCGGCGGCGAGCACCCCGGGCCAGGGCGCCGCGCCGGGCGGCGCCGGCACCGGCGATGCCTCGCACCGCCGGCCGGTCGTCCACCAGGCGCTGCCGGGCGAGACTCATCTGGCCAACATCCGACAGCTGACCTTCGAGGGCGAGAACGCCGAGGCCTACTTCTCGTTCGACGGCACGCAGCTCATCTTCCAGAGCACGCGCGGCGAGCACGGCTGCGACCAGATCTACATGATGGGCGTCGACGGCAGCGACCTGCGCCGCGTCTCGAACGGGCTCGGGCGGACGACCTGCGCCTATTTCCTCGCCGACGACGAGCGCATCCTCTACGCCTCGACCCACGCCGACGCGGCGGCCTGCCCGCCGCCCCCGGATCACTCCCGAGGCTATGTCTGGCCGATCTACGCCAGCTACGAGATCTACTCGGCGCGTCCCGACGGCAGCGACCTGCACGCCCTCACCAACGCGCCGGGCTACGACGCCGAGGCCACCGTCGGCCCCGACGGCACCATCGTCTTCACCTCGGTCCGGGACGGCGATCTCGAGCTCTACTCGATGGCGCCCGACGGCTCGAACGTGAAGCGCCTGACGCACGAGGTCGGCTACGACGGCGGCGCCTTCTTCTCGCCCGACGGCACCAAGATCGTCTACCGGGCCCACCATCCGACCGACCCGGAGGCGATCGCCGACTACCAGGCGCTCCTGGCGCAGAACCTGATCCGGCCGGGCGAGCTCGAGGTCTTCGTGATGAACGCCGACGGCAGCGACAAGCGCCAGGTGACGGATGCGGGTGGCGCCAGCTTCTGCCCGTTCTTCCACCCGTCGGGAGAGAAGATCATCTTCGCCTCGAACCTGCACGACCCGGAGGGGCGCGACTTCGAGCTGTACATGGTCGGCATCGACGGCACGGGACTCGAGCGCATCACCCACAACGCCACCTTCGACGGCTTCCCGATGTTCAGTCCCGACGGCCGCCAGCTCGTCTTCTGCTCGAACCGCGCGACGCCCGCCGGCAGCCGCGACACGCACGTCTTCGTGGCCGACTGGATCGAGTCGCCGTGAGCGATCGGGCGAGCGCCGACGGCGACGCGCCGCCGCAGTGCGCGCCGGACGGAGGGGCACCCACCCTCCGCGCGCTCGTCGCCGCCGACATCGAGGCGATGCTCGACCTCTGGCGGCGCGCCGGGCTGCCGCACCGCCCGTCCGGCCGCGACGCGCCGGGCGCCATCGCCGCGCAGCTCGAGACGGAGGGCGAGCTCTTCCTCGGGGCCTTCGCGGGCGAGCGCCTGGTGGCGACGGCGCTCGGCACGCTCGACGGTCGCCAGAAGGGGTGGATCCAGCGGCTGGCGGTCGACCCCGCCTGGCGCCGCCGGGGCCTCGCCGCGCGGCTGGTCGCGGCGCTCGAGAAGCGGCTCGAGGCACGTGGCTGCCTCATCCTCGCGGCGCTGATCGAGGCCGACAACGCCTCGTCGCTCGCCCTCTTCGAGCAGCGACTTGGCTTCGAGCGCACCGAGATCGTCTACCTGCGACGACCGCGCCGCAGCGATGCATGACGTGGTGGATCGCTCAGGGCCTGCCGACCGACGACTCCTTGCAGCGGATCATGCCCACGCCGGGCATGTCGGCCACCTCCGGTAGCGTTGCGAGGTTGGCGAACCCGTAGATGCGTGTTCCATCGTTGGCGGTGACCTCGACGTCCGTCGCCTCCAGCGCCAGCTCGACGTCCAGGATGTCGGTGTCCGGGCGCGGCTCGATGATGACCGGCAGCCGCCCATCCTCGAGCTGGATTCCCTCGCGCTGGGCAAAGCCCTCGACGACTGCAGGACGCGTCGTCCGCATGAGGTGGATCAGCATGTCGAGCCCGCCGTCGAGGTGATCGTGCGAGTACCAGCCGCCTCCGGTGTTCTGGAACACCAGCCGACTGCCCCGGTCGAGGGCCGGGGTCAACGAGTAAGGGTGCGCCCAGACGACCGCGTCCTCGCGGTTCAGTGCCGTGAGGATCGGCCCGATGTCCCGTCCCGGCTCCGCCACCAGCGGAATGCGACGCGACACGTAGAAGTTCCAGAAGTTGCCACGCATGTCGAGGTACGGGTCCTGCGCCACCGGGAGATCCGGGTCGAAGGGCGGCTCAAGGGCGTATTCGGCCAGGATGGCATCGATCTCCGCTTGCTGGCTCTTCGGCTCGAAGGCCACGCGTAGCCAGCCCTGCGGCGGGTAGACCGCCGCCTGCACGCCCGGGTCGTACATGACCGCCGCGGCGCCCACCAGCGCCTCGAGTTCCGGCAGCGCCGCACGCGCCGCGTCGACGACGTCCCACGAGGTCCGGCCGGCGGGCACCTCGTAGACGACGTGCGGGTCGCGCAGGTTCAGGTTCTGTCGCACGCCGATGAGGCGCAACCCCAGGCGACCGGCCACCGCCCCCTGGTCGCCGGCGGTCGTGCCGTCGGCGAAGGTCAGGATGACCAGTCGCGGGTTGGCGAAGAGCCTGACCGTGTCGCCGTCCTGGTCGACGTAGGTCAGATCGGGCTCGCGCCGCTCGAAGCGGTGGCCGGCCACCAGCTGCACCTCGTTATCGGAGGCGACCTCGATCGGCCGCGCGTTCAGCACCTTCAAGTTGCTGCGGAGGCCACGGAGGGTGGCGAAGAGCTCCGCGTCCGGCGGCAGGGCGGCGTCGACGAGCGTCAGCTCCAAATCATCGTCGAATCGGTGCGCCGTCATCTCGAGGCCCCGCTCCTGGATGGCCAGGCGGATCTGGAGCAGCTCGACCTCCGGCGTGAACTCGACGATGATGTCCCGCGGGCGCAGGTAGGAGACGGTCTCGAGCTCGTCGAAGGGGCGGCGGAGTCCCGGCATCGCCCCGCGCACCAGCGAGCCCGGGGCGACACGCAGGCGCTCGCAGACCTGGCGGGAGTCGCCGTCCGTGGCCAGCACCGCGATCCGTCCGGCCAGCTCCTCGGGGACCTCGTCGTACTCCGGGACCTCCGGGTCGGCGTAGCGAAGATCGTAGTCCTCGAGCAGTCCGGCGAGTTCGTCCGCGGATGGACGTCGCTCGAACTCGACGACGAGCAGGCTGTCGACCGGCAGATAGTCGTGTCGGACCTCGACCAGCTTGCCGCCGTCCGAGGTGCGCAGCACGTACCAGTCGGTCCGGTATGCCCCGTCGATCAGGTAGGAGTCGTTGTGCTCCGAGAGCGCGCTCTTCACGTCGCCGACGCCGACACCCAGGACGCCGTCGATGTCACTCGCCGCGGCCATGGCGTCGAACAGGTCGTCGCCGCGTGGCACCCAGACCTTCAGTAGGTTGGGCGGCGGCTCGGGTCGCTCCTGGGGCTTCATTCCCCCCATGCCCGGCGACACGGGCAGGGTCGGCTCGGCCTCGAACCCGTGCTGGTCGTGCAGGCGGGCGATCATCGCCTGCCGCTCCTCGACGGTCTGGGCGTCGATCGTCACGGTGAAGCTGCCGGGGTCGAGCAGGACCGCACGCGCACCGTCCTCGGGTACCAGCGCCGGCATCACCGCCTGCACCTCGTCACGCGCCGCCACCCGCTCCATGGCGCCTTCGAGGTCCTCGCCCGGTGGCAGCGCGTAGACCGCGATCCCGTCCCGTGCCGTCTCCTGCGGGGTGGTTCGCACCAGGAACCCCTCGGCGCTGGCCAGGTCGAAGTTGGCGGTCGGGGCGGTCCCGGGAGCGAACGCGACGACGATGACGTTCTCGATCGGGACGAAGCTCTCGACCGCGCCGCAGGCGTGCGTCACCATCTCGTAGTGGTCGCGCACCGCGCCTAGGGAGCGCCCGCCCCATCCGACCACGAGCACCACGATCCATGCCAGCCACACGATGTACCGGGAACGAGCGCCTCTCGACTCCACAGGATTCACCCTCGGGGATCACGCCACACAACAAGAGCGAGGGCACCCCCCAGGGGGTGCCCTCGCCAACGCATCTCAACGCAACAGCAACAATCCGCCGCTGCTAGTCGTTGTACTGCGCCTTGATGGAGCCCCAGCTGGCCGGCTCGACCGGCGTCGACGAGCACGCGAACGGATTGTCGCCACCCGTCTGCAGACCGAAGACCGCGTCGGTCGGGTCGCACTGGCACATGACCCACAGATTGCAGCCGTGGGAGGTCTGCGCCATCGCCGCACCACCGAAGGTCAGGATCTCGGGCTGGATGCTGTAGAGCGCGTTCACGCTGCAGCTGGCGAGGTCCAGGTTGTAGAGCTCGCCGGTGCTGCTGGCCGTGGTCATCCACAGCGAGCTGTTGCTGCTGTCGTAGGCGAAGCCGTACGGACCGGTGGCCGGCGCCGAGCACGACGACAGCTGCTGCGCGGGGGTGTTACCCACCTGCCACAGCATCTTGTAGATGCTCGAGCTGAAGTCGCTGACCGAGTACTCGACGAAGCCACCCAGATCCGAGGTGATCGCGAGCGCGCGGCAGGTCGACAGCGGGCAACCCGAGACCGTGAACTCCACCGCCAGGGTGTTGGCGTTGACCCAGAAAATCTGACCGGAGTGCGGGCTCGAGGCGCCATACATGAGATGGTCGCCGTTGTAGCCCGAGTCACGCCAGCCCCAGGTGTCCTGGGTCGGCTGCGCAAAGCCGCCGAGGTAGGTGCCAGCCTCGTCGTAGAAGTAGATGCCGTTGTCGCCCGAGCCGTTCGACGAATTGCCGTCGAAGTCCGAGCCGCTGACCCAGAAGATTCCGGCATCCCAGCCGAGGCCGGTGCACCAGATGTCGGTCAGCGCCGGGCCACCCACAGCCCAGGTGGTGAGCACGGGAATGTCCGAGCGCCCGCCCTG
>JASFRE010000065.1:0-12814 GCA_050115055.1 Candidatus Eiseniibacteriota bacterium
AGCCTCGCGGCGCGGGGTGGCGTCCTTCTTGCGGCCAGCAGCCGCCGGATGGATGATCCGCGGTGTCCGCGCACCGTGCGGCGGGACCCGTCACGATCCCGCCCGGCGAGCGAGCCCGGCGCGCCGTCCCGGGACCCGAGGAGTGTCAAGACATGATCATCGGCATACCCAGGGAGACCCACCGTCACGAGCACCGGGTGGGACTGGCCCCGTTCGCCGTGACCCGGCTGGTGAAGCAGGGACACACCGTCCTGGTCGAGAGCGGGGCGGGCGTCGAGGCGCATTTCTCCGACCAGAACTACCAGCAGGCAGGCGCTCAGATCGTCCACTCGAGCGAGGAGATCTACAAGCGGCCCGACATGATCTGCCGCATTGGCGCCATCTCGCCGGACGAGATCGATCTCCTGAAGCCGGGACTGGTCGTCTGCGCCTTCCACCACCTGGCGGTGGCGCGGCGCGACACGGTGGAGCGGCTCATGGAGCTCGGGACGACGCTCATCGGCTACGAGATCATCCGCGACGCCGAGGGCACGCTGCCGGTCCTCATCCCGTTCAGCGAGATGGCCGGCCAGATGGCGATCCACCTCGCCGCCTACTACCTGCAGAACGAGGCCGGCGGGCGCGGCATCCTGCTCGGCAACGTCGCCGGCGTGCCGCCGCCGACGGTGCTGATCCTGGGCGCCGGGACGGTCGGTCAGGTGGCGGCCTGGTCGGCCCTGGCCGAGGGCGCGCACGTCATCATGCTCGACCAGGACCTCGGCAAGCTGCGCGCGGTCAACGCCTCCACCGACGGGCGCGTGGTGACCCTCCTGGCCGGCGCCGAGCGCCTCGAGCAGTACACGACCATCGCCGACGTCGTCATCGGCGGCGTGCTGATCCCGGGCGGGCGGGCGCCGTACCTGATCACCGAGGCGATGGTGCGCACCATGAAGCCGGGCAGCGTCATCATCGACGTGTCGATCGACCAGGGCGGCTCGGTCGAGACCAGTCGGCCGACCACCCCCGACAACCCGATCTACAAGGTCCACGACGTCATCCACTACTGCGTGCCGAACATGACCGCCAACGTGGCGCGCACCGCCTCGCGGGCGCTCTCCAACGCGGCGCTCGACTACGTGCAGGCGCTGGGCGGGCTCGACGGTCGGCGGCTCGACGACTACCTGCGCGGCGAGCCCGGGCTCCGGGCCGGGGTCTACATCTTCCGGGGCAAGCTGGTGCAGGAGCGGGTCGGCGAGACGCTCGGCATTCCGACGTCGTCGCTCGAGCTGTGAGCCGTCACGACGATCCAGCGACGCACCTGCGGTGACGCGGACCGAGAGGTCGAGGAAGACGATGAACTGGTTCGACGATTACAAGTCCAAGCTCATGAGCGCCACCGACGCCGTCAAGCTCATCGAGAGCGGGGACCGGGTCTACTACGGCGGCAACGCGGCGATCCCGCAGTCCCTGGTGCGGGCGCTGGCCGAGCGGCGTGACGAGCTCGAGAACGTGCAGCTCAACCACGTGCTGCTGCTCGGCGATGATCCGCTGTCGCGTCCCGGCATGGAGGGACATTTCCGTCACAACTCGCTGTTCGTCGGACCGGCCGATCGCAAGGCGGTCAACGACGGTCGCGCCGACTACGTGCCGATCTTCCTGCACCAGATCCCGCGCCTCTTCCGCCAGAAGATCGTCGAGCTCGACGCGACGATGGTGCAGGTCTCGCCGCCGGACGAGCACGGCTTCATGAGTCTCGGCGTCGAGTGCCTGGCCACCAAGAGCGCCTGCCAGGTGGCGGAGACGGTGATCGTGCAGGTGAACGCGCGCATGCCGCGCGTGCTGGGCGACTCGTTCATCCACGTCAGCCGCGTGGCGGCGGTCGTCGATCACACCGAGCCCCTGCCGGAGCTCGAGCCCAAGCCGGCCACCGAGGTCGAGAAGTCGATCGCCGAGCACATCCTGCCGCTGATCGAGCCGGGTGCCACCATGCAGATGGGGATCGGCGGCATCCCGGACACGGTCTATGGCGCGCTGGAGGGCAACATGGATCTCGGGATCCACACCGAGATGATCTCCGACGGCGCCATGCATGCCATCCAGCGCGGGGTGGTGACCGGCAACCAGAAGAACCTCCATCCCGGCAAGGTGGTGATCACCTTCGCCCTCGGCACCGAGGAGCTCTACGACTTCATCGACAACAACCCGTTCGTCGAGGCCTACCCGGTCGAGCACACCAACGATCCATTCATCGTCAGCCAGAACGACAACATGGTGGCGATCAACTCGGCGATCGAGGTCGACCTGACCGGGCAGGTCTGCTCCGACTCGATGGGGCCTTACATCTACTCCGGCTTCGGCGGGCAGGTCGATTTCATCCGCGGTGCGGCGCGATCGAAGAACGGCAAGCCGATCATCGCCCTGCCGTCGACCGCCAAGTCCGGAACCATGTCGCGGATCGTGCCGTTCCTGAAGGAGGGCGCCGGTGTCGTGACCAGCCGCGCCGACGTCTTCTACGTGGTCACCGAGCACGGCGCCGTCAACCTCTTCGGCAAGAACCTCCGCGAGCGGGCGGAGGCGCTCATCTCGATCGCCCATCCCGATTTCCGGCAGGAGCTGGAGGACGCGGCGCGCGACCGCAAGCTCCTGACCTGAGCGCCGGCCGCCGGGTTGCCGCCCCGCCCTGGTCGTGTCATGCTGATGAGAGTCGCGGCCGGTCGGCGCCGGCCGGCGCCATCATCCCTCCCCCGAGGCGGAGCGCGCCCATGATCGCCATCCTCGTCCTCGTTGCCCTCCTCGCCGGCGCCGTGCCCGGCGTCGCCGCCGAGCGCACGGTGCTGCTCGAGCACTGGACCAACTTCGACTGACGGATCTGCGGGGGGGTGGATCCTCCCCTCAAGAGCTGGATCACCAGCGCCACGCGGCTCGTCGCCATCGAGTACCACACGTCGTTCCCGTATCTCGGTGACCCCTTCTACCAGGCCAACATCGAGGAGCAGGAGGCGCGGCTGCTGCAGAGCGGCGTCACCTTCGTGCCGTCGATCCGTTTCGACGCGCTGCACACGCCGGCGGCCAACAACCCGACGGCCTACGGGGCGCTGTTGACCGAGCGCCGGGCCGTGCCAAGCGGGACGACGGTCGACCTGGCGGGCACGCTCGATCCGGCCGGGCTGGACGGACGCCTGACGGTCACGGTGACGCCCGGGGAGGCGATGCCCGGGGACTGGCACCTGTGGGTGGCGATCATCGAGAACGCGATCGACTACGAGGCGCCGAACGGCATCGACGTGCACGATCAGGTCTTCCGCGACTTCCTGCCGGACGCCGAGGGCACCGCGATCGATCTCGCCACGGCCGGCGCGCCGGTCACGGTCGAGCTCGACTACACGCTCGATGCCTCCTGGAACGAGCTCGAGGTGCGCTTCGTGGCCTTCGTCCAGGAGGCGACGACGCGGATCGTCGACCAGGCGGGCGAGCTCCGGATCGGCGAGCTGACGCCGGTCGCCCCGGCCACCTGGGGAGCGATCAAGCACCTGTATCGCCGCGATCGGTAGCACCCGGGCGCGCGCCGGGGCTAGAACGCGGCGCTCTTCGGCACGCGCGGGAACGGGATGACGTCGCGGATGTTCGCCATGCCCGTGGCGTACTGGATCGTGCGCTCGAAGCCCAGCCCCCAGCCGGCGTGCGGCACCGTCCCGTAGCGCCGCAGGTCCCGGTACCACCAGTAGGGTGCCGGATCGAGCCCCGTCTCGGCGATCCGCCGGTCGAGGACGTCGAGCCGCTCCTCGCGCTGCGAGCCGCCGATGATCTCGCCGATGCCCGGTGCGAGCACGTCCATCGCCGCGACCGTGCGCTCGTCGTCGTTCAGGCGCATGTAGAACGCCTTGATCTCCTTCGGGTAGTTCATGACCACCACCGGGCGGCGGCAGAGCTCCTCGGCCAGGTAGCGCTCGTGCTCCGACTGGAGCTCGGCACCCCAGTGCACCGGGAACTCGAAGGAGCGTCCCTGGTCGACCGCCCGCTCCAGGTGCCGGATCGCCTCGGTGTACTCCATGCGCTCGAAGCTCGCGTCGATGAAGGCGCGCAGTCGCTCGACGCAGGTCGTCTCGATGCGCTGTTCGAAAAAGCGCATGTCCTCGGGTTGCTCCTCGAGCAGGGTCGCGAAGATCGACTTGAGATAGTCCTCGGCCAGCTCGGCGGCATCGCCGAGGTCGGCGAAGGCCAGCTCGGGCTCGATCATCCAGAACTCGGCCAGGTGGCGCGAGGTGTTCGAGTTCTCGGCCCGGAAGGCGGGCGCGAAGGTGTAGACCCGCGTCATGGCACAGCAGTAGCACTCGACGTTGATCTGTCCGGAGACCGTGAGGAACGTGCGGTTGCCGAAGAAGTCCTCGCCGAAATCGACGGCGCCGTCCGGCGTGCGGGGCAGGTTGACGAGATCCAGCGTCGAGACCCGGAACAGGTCGCCGGCGCCCTCGGCGTCGCTGGTGGTGATGATCGGCGTGTGGATCCAGAGGTAGCCGTGCTCGCGGAAGTAGCGGTGCGTGGCGGCGGCCAGCGAGTCGCGCACGCGCGCCACGGCGCCGAAGGTGTTGGTGCGCGGCCTGAGGTGGGCCACCTCGCGCAGGTACTCGAAGCTGTGACGCTTGGCGGCGATCGGGTAGGTGTCCGGGTCGTCGACCCAGCCCACGACGCGGATCGCCGTCGCCTGCATCTCGAAGGACTGGCCCTTGCCGGGGCTCTCGACCAGCGTGCCGGTCGCCTCGATCGAGCAGCCGGCGGTGAGCCGCGCCACCTCGGTCGCGTAGTTGGGCAGCGTCCTCGGGGCGACGATCTGAATCGAGTCGAAGGCGGAGCCGTCGTTCAGCGCCACGAAGGAGAGGCCGGCCTTCGAGTCGCGGCGCGTGCGGACCCAGCCTCGGACGGTGATCTCGGCGCCGACCGCCGGCTGGCCGGCGAGCGCCTGGCGGATGGTCACGATGCTCATGCGGCGCAGTGTACCGGTCCGGGCAGGCGGCGAGCAGCGCAAAATGCGGCGCGCGGCGGGCGCGCGATCAGTGACGGTACAGCGCCTTGACCTGGCCCCAGGTGCGTTCGCGTGCCGGGTCGTCCGGAGCGCTCGAGACCGGCGGCAGCACCTCGAGAAGGACGCGGGTACAGCCGGTGCACTGGTCCGTCACCCGCATCCAGCCCTCGTGGGCGCCCTGGGCGAGTGCCGCGGTGTCGATGTCGAGCGTCACCGCGTAGTCGTTCCAGCCGATCTCCTCGTAGGAGACCTCCATCCACGCGACCGACGAGGCGAACAGCGGCGTGCACGGCCAGCCCATCGGCCCGCCGTAGATCGGCACGTGCACCTGCGCCGTGGTCGTCTCGCCCTGCCGCACCTCGAGCGCCAGCAGCTCGGTGTCCGGCACCGGGTGGCAGGGAAACTGGAAGTCGCACGGCGTGAAGCAGTAGCCGCACTCCACCCCGGCCTCGGCGGTGGCGTTCATGAAGCCCATGGTCATGCCGTCCGGCGGGCAGCCCATGTAGACCTCGGAGAACGCCGCCGGATCCCCGAAGTGTCCGTGTCCCTCGACGTCGACGACGAAGCGCGCGGCATGGAAGAGGTAGCCGTTCATCGGCGGGCAGTCCGGCCAGGTGATGTCGAGCTGCGCCTGGTTGCCATTCATGAGGATGTCACCCAGACCGAGCTCGCAGACGTGGGCGTCGAGCACGGTCCAGCTCGCCGGCCACTCGACGGTCGTCAGCAGCCGGTAGACCGCGGTGCCCGGATCGAACACCGTCGAGTAGACGAAGAGATCGAACTCGAGCTCGCCCGTCATCTCGGTGTACTGGACGATCTCATCGCACGTCGCGATGGCGCCGGCCGAGCACCAGCCCGGATCGACCGGTTGCACGTGCACGAGCAGCGCACCCTCGGGAATCGGGTTGGCGAGACAGGGCGCGGCGAGTGCGAGGACGGCGAGCAGCGAGGGGACCGAGAGGGGAAGCGGTCGCCGTGGGAACATGATCGTGACCTCCTGACGCGGCAGGCACTGGCTGGAGCCGCTCGGCGGTGTGCATGGACGCGCGCGGTGCGGTCCTGCGCCCGCCCCGCGGTGCCGGTATCCGGCCGCGCCTCATCCCAAGCATAGCACCGGATGCCGCCGGGCGCCGGATCCGCCCGACCCTGCCCGACCCCGCTGGCCCGCCGCATTGCTGCAATGCTCGTTGTAGATGCCGCGCGGATCGGCGTTGAATGCCTACCGGGCCGGTCGGCGTGGGCGCGATCTCACCCGGCAGCTGGATGCGCTAGCCGGCGTCGCCGGGGCGCTGCGGTCTCGCGAAGCCCCGGACGAGGTCGCACTCCGGTCCGAACTGCGCGAGGAACTCGAGATCGAAGGTGCGCAGCGTCAGGTGAACCGGCAGCAGCAGCGTCGTGCCGATGACCGGGATCGACAGCACGAGCCAGCCGATGCAGCAGGTCAGGAGGCCGGCGAGCACGATGCATGCCGCGACGCAGACCCACAGCAGGAAGTAGAACAGGGCGTAGAGGATGAAGCTGCCGGGATGCTCGCGCAGCACCGGCAGGAAGAGACGCCACGCCTCCATCACCTTGACGTCGTTCAGGTACATGATCGGCGCCACGAAGTGAATCAGGAAGAAGTCGACGAAGGCGATGGCGAGGCCGAGGAGCAGGGCGACGAACGCCAGCAGGATGACGGCCGGCACGCTGAAGGCGGCTCCCCAGTCGGCCAGGATGACCGGCATCAAGACCATGACTCCGAAGACGACGAGCGGCACGGTGGCGATCACGCACAGGACGCCGAACACGATGCGCCACAGGAACAGCGAGTCGCCGCGCTCCCCGTAGGCGCGCCACGGCTGCTTGACCTCGGCCCGGTTGTGGACCAGGTTGTCGAGGAACATGAAGACGCCGCGCGAGCCGAGCCACAGGAGGACGACGTAGACCGCGAACGCCAGGATGCCGAGCAGCACGACGACGGCGATCTCGAGGCCGTGCGCGAAGAGCTCGCGCACCGACTCGACCACGTCATAGGCGACGTCGTGCCAGGCGTCGACCTGGATGCGGGCGCCGATGTCCGGGGCGTCCTTGCCGCCGAACCAGGTCCAGGTGTCCGTCAGGTGGGCGAGCCAGACCGTGAAGCCGATCACCAGCCAGCGCGTGGCGTCGAAGGGCGACAGCAACATCCACCGCATGCGCTGCCAGGCGCGTCGGAGGGGATCGAGGTAGGCGATGTGCATGGCTGGCTCCTGGCTCCAGTCGGGTCCGTGGCGCCCACGGCGCCAGCGGCCGGGCGGGGACCGTCCCGCCGCCTTCTCCGGGGTCTACGCGACGTTGCCGGCGCGCGTTGCACCGCTCCGCCCGGTCTTGCCGGATCAGACTAACACACGTCGCCACAACGCATTGACGCGCCCGGCGCGGCCCGGCTAGGATGCCCGGTGGGGGCGCCGCGGTCTCACCGGCCCGGTGCCAGGCGGCTGTCCAGCGCGCGCTCGGGGCTCCACTCACCGGCGTCGAGCGCCCGGATCTGGGCGTCGAACAGCGTCGCGGCCCGCTGACGGCGGGACTCGAGCTCCTCCAGCGCCGGCACCAGCACCAGCGTCTCGATCTCCTCGCGGAGCGCCTCCGGCAGGTCGCGATCCAGGTAGCGCGCCCCGTAGTCGAAGCGCTCCGGGCAGTGACGCATGCGCAGGAGCTCGATCAGGGGGCGCATGGTGAAGGCCTGGTAGGACTGCAGGGCGTCGGCGGTGTGCCCGCGCAGCGCCGCCTTGGTGGCGAAGCTCTGGAAGAGCGGGAAGGTGACGCGGAGCGTCGCCAGCCGCGCCTGCAGCCGCGCCAGGTGGGCGTCGCGATCGAGCGCCGCCGGGACGACCAGGCCGTCGCGATCGAGCAGCACGCGCGGCTCGCCGTGGCGCTCGCGCTCGAGGAAGCGGTCCGGATGACTGCGTGCGATGATCACCAGGTCGATGATCGACCAGGGGTCCGAGCCGGCGAGCTTGAGGATCTCCTGCTCGTGACCGTGCCAGGTCGGCATCGGGAACCGGTAGCGAAGCTCGATCGGGGAGAGTCCCTCGAGGGCATCATGCACGCAGGCGTAGGTCTCCTCGATGCGGTCGTCCTCGGCGACGAGCTGCAGGTCGATGTCGGACCAGCGATCGGTCCGGCCGGTGGCATCGCTGCCGCCGAGCCAGGCGGCGCGCACGAACGGCGCCGCCTCGACGGCGGCGCCGAGCGCCTCGATGATTGTCTGACGGGTGATGGTGGGCTCGCTCACCGACTCCTCCTCGGCCCCGGACGCCCGGCCCCGGACGTGCCGGAGCGATGGACGTGCTGAGATGGACGTGTTCGACCCGAGCTCGCCGGCCGCGCCGCTCGCGGCGCTGTCGGCGATCCCGGTGCTCGGCCTGCTGCTCGGTGGCGGCTGGGCGAGCGGTATCAACCTCTACCTGACGATCGCCGCCCTGGGTTTCGCCCAGCGCTCGGGCTGGATCACGTTGCCCGGTTCGATGCAGGACCTCGCCACCTGGCCGGTCATCGGCGTGGCGAGCCTCCTCTTCCTGGTCGAGTTCGTCGCCGACAAGATCCCGCTGGTCGACTCCGCCTGGGACACGGTGCACACCATCATCCGCCCGCTGGGCGGCGCCGCGCTCGGCTTCCTGGCGATGATCGACGCCGGTCCGGGGTACGCGCTGGCGGTGGCGTTGCTCACCGGTGCCATCGCCCTCGATGCCCATCTCACCAAGGCGACGATGCGTGCCGCCATCAACACCTCGCCCGAGCCGGTCTCGAACGCCGCCGCCAGCGTGGTCGAGGACGTCTCGGTGGTCGGCGTGTTGATCCTCGCCGTGCGCCACCCGCTCATCGCCGTGTCGATCGTCCTCGTCTTCGTCGTGGCCTCGATCTGGTTTCTGCGGCGCATGGCCCGCTTCCTCGGCCGCGTCCTCCGGCGCCACCGCGCACCGGCCGCGGCGCCACCGGGCTAGCGGCTGCCGCCCGGTGCGCCCGGTCCCGTGCCCTCAGCGCAGCTCGGCGACGACGTCCTCGAGGTGCTCGAGCGGTCCCGGCGCGAGGTCCCCCTCGCGCAGCGCGCCGAGCCCCGCCACGAGCTGGCGCAGGCCGGCCGGGATGTGGCGCCGGAAGACGGTCTTGCCCTTGACGCGCGACAGGTAGGAGAAGGCGCCGAGCGCCTGCATCGTGCGCTGCAGACCGGCCAGCGTCGCCAGCCGGTGCCACTCGGCGGCGTCGAGCGACGGACCGCCGCTCGACGCCAGCTGCTCGCGGTAGTACTCCGCGAGCGCCGCGCGTCGCGGCGGCTCGAGCTCGACGTAGGCGTCCTGGAGGAGCGCCACCGGGTCGTAGGCGAGCGGCCCCAGCCGCATGCCCTGCACATCGACCAGCCGGATGCGACCGTCGCGCACCAGGATGTTCTGCGACTGGAAGTCGCGATGGATGAGCACGACCGGCTGGGCCTCGACGGCGCGTGCCAGGCGCTCGAAGTCGTCCTCGAGCCCGGTGAGCCAGGCGGCGGGCATGCCGACCAGCCCCTCGAGGAACTGCTCGCGGAAGTAGGCGGTCTCCCAGCGCAGCACCTCGTGGTCGAGGCGCCGGTCGACGGCCTCGGGGCAACCGTCGCCGGCGAGCCGGGTACCGCGGGTCTGGATGGCGACCAGCAGGTCGATCGTCCGCCGGTAGAGCGTCTCGAGGTCGGCGGTGCCGGGTGGCGGGACGCCGGCCGCCTCGGCGTCGGGCGCGTGCGCGAGCCGGAAGAGGCTGGTATCACCCAGGTCCTCCATGACGACGACGCGCGCCGCGAGATCGGCGGCGAGGATCGATGGACCGCCGAGGTCCGCGCCGTCGAGGAAACGAGCGATCGCCACCAGGCGGTCGAGCTCGACGTCGTCCGCGTGGGAGCGCAGCAGGACCGCCTGCCGCTCGCCGTCGACCAGATGCCAGAAGCGCCGGTCGGAGCCATGCCCGGTCACCGCCCGGAGACGGCTGCCGGGACCGAAGCCGGCCGCCAGGAGACAGCCCTGGACGGCCTCGGCATCGTCTCGCGCCAGCACCTCCGGGAGCGGCCGCGGCCGTTCGGCGCTCACCTGCCAGTCCGGCCCGACGACGGCGCGCCGGTGGCGCGCGCCCGCGCCGACCTCGGTGCCGCGCAGCACGATGCAGTCCTCGAGCACGGCACCCGCGGCGACCCGGCACTGCGCACCGAGGCTGACGAAGCCGCGTAGCACGGCGCCCGGTGCCACCGTGACCTCGCCCGCCCGGGCGATGCGGCCCTCGACCCGCGCCGGCGCTGGCCAGTGGGCCGGCCACGGGCGCCCGCCCGGCGCGGGCGGCAGAACCCCGGGAGCGTGCCCGGCGGGCGGCGCCGCCTGCCCGGTGGGCGCCGCCGCCCGTGGCTCCAGGGCGGCCGCCCGCTCGAGGAAGCGCGCCCGCCGCGCGATCAGGTCGCGGTGCACCTCGAGGTAGCGCTCCAGCGTCCCGACGTCGTTCCAGTAGACGCCCGGCGGCGCGTGTCCGCGCACCGCGTCCTCGCGCTCGCGGAGCAGCGCGACCAGGGCGTCGACGAGCGACGCGGCACCGCGCGCCGGCAGGTGGCGCAGCGCGCGCCGCGACAGCACGGCGATGCCCGCGTAGGTCAGGTAGCGATCGCGGGTGGTCGGCGTCACCGCGAGCCGATCGGCGAGGTCGCGGACGAGACCGTCCGGCCCGAGGAGCACCGTGTTGACGGGTGGCCGGTCGACGAGCGCCAGGGTGGCCAGGGCGTCGTGACGGGCATGTGCGGCGAGGAGCCCACGCAGGTCGAGATCGGTGACGACGTCGCCGTTGTGCACGACGAAGCAGGCGTCGCGCTCGAGCAGCATGCGGGCGTTGACGAGCGCCCCGCCGGTGCCGAGGAGGCGTGGCTCGTGGAAGAGGGTGATGCGTGGCACCGCGCCGTCGTCGGTCGCGGGCCAGGTCGCATCGACGTGGGCCGCGAGCGCCTCCGGCAGGTGATGGCTGTTGACGCCGATCTCCTCGATCCCGGCGTGCGCCAGCGAGCGCACGACGCTGTCGACCAGCGGCTGATCGAGGAGCGGGACCAGCGGCTTCGGGAGGTGCTCGGTGAGCGGGCGCAGGCGCGTGCCCAGGCCGGCGGCGAGGACCATCGCGGTGCGGATCGCCGGTGGCGATGCGGTATCGTCGGCACCCACGCGCGGCCTGCCACGCGGGTCCGGGTCAGGCATCGTCATCGTCCAGGTACTCCTCGACGCGGGCCGCGAACGCCTCGACGCCGGGCCGGCCGGTCTCGAGCAGCGCGCGCGGATCGTCGCCGGCGTCGATCCCCTCGCGCAACCACGGTCCCCCGGCCAGGATGTCGATCGGCAGCGTCACGGTCTCGTACTCGTAGGGCGGTTGCTTCCAGCGGAGCACGTCCGGCCAGCAGCGGCGGATCACCGACAGGACGGTCACCGCAGTCAGCACCGGTCGGAACGCGTCACGGTCGATGACGTGCAGCTGCGCGCCGCCACACGGCACCCCGGCGTGCTTCTGGAAGGTCGGTTCGAACCACAGCGGCCGGAAGCGCGTGCCGGGCAGCGCGTGCGCGGCGAGCTCGCGCACCAGCGCCGGCGGGTCGATGCCCGGGGCGCCGAAGAGCTCGAACGGCCGCGTCGTGCCGCGTCCCTCGGAAAGCTCGGTCCCCTCGAGCAGGCAGAAGCCGGGATAGACCAGAGCGGTGTCGAGCGTCGGCATGTTGGGGGACGGCATGACCCAGGGCAGCCCGGTGTCGTCGAACCACATCGATCGCCGCCAGCCGCGCATGCCGACCACCTCGAGCTCGACGTCGATCGCCAGCTCGCGCACGAACAGGCGCGCCAGCTCGCCGAGGGTCAGCCCGTGCCGGATCGGCAGCGGCGCCATGCCGACGAAGGAGCGGTAGGCGGGGTCGAGCAGCGGGCCCTCGCGCTCCAGACCGCCGAGCGGGTTCGGGCGATCGAGCACCACGACGCGCTTGCCGGCCTCCGCACAGGCCTCGAGGGCGAGCAGCACGGTCCAGATGAAGGTGTAGTAGCGCGCGCCGACGTCCTGCAGGTCGATGACCAGCGTGTCGAGGTCGCCGAGCATCGCCGCGGTCGGACGGCGCGTCTCGCCGTAGAGCGAGTGCACGGGCAGGCCGCTCGCCGGATCGCGAAAGCCCTGCCACTCGACCATGTTGTCCTGGGTCTCGCCGCGGAAGCCGTGCTGCGGACCGAAGAGGGTGGTGAGATGGCAGCCGCGGGTGCCGTCGAGGAGCTCGACGGCGTGCCGGAGGTCGCGATCGACCGAGGCGGGATGGACCAGCAGTCCGACGCGCTGTCCCCCGAGCACCGGTGCCGGGTCGGCGGCCAGGCGCTCGAGACCGCTGTCGACCGGACTGCGACTCACGTCGTGCTCCTCGCTCCGTCGGTGACGCCCGCCTCCGGCAGGTGGGCCGGCGAGACGCTACCATGCTCACCGGCCCCGGTACCAGCATGCTACATTGAGCGACCGAGGAGCGATCGAGCACGCGCCCGGATCGACGCCCCCCGTTCGATGGACCGCGCACCCGGCTGGCAGCCGCGGCTCCGCCGGGTCGGTGGCAACCCCGCCCTCATGCGATCCCATGCCACGACCCCGTGACACGCGCCCCGCGGCGCAGCGTCTGCGACCGGAACGCCCCACCCGCCGGGTGGCGCGCCGCGGTGCGTGGACCGCCGTCGTGTCGGTCCTGATCGCCGGCCTGACGGTGTCACTCCTCCTCTTCACGACGCTGCGCGCGCGCGACCTGGATGCGCGCCGGCTCGGCTTCGAGCGCGACGCGCACCG
>JASFRE010000066.1:0-12806 GCA_050115055.1 Candidatus Eiseniibacteriota bacterium
CAGCCGCAGTAGCCGGGACTGTAGCGCAGCACGGCGAGCGGCTCGCCGGGCCGAGCGCCCGGGCGATCACCGATCCGATCGCCGCGCCGATCACCGGGAGGCTCTGCGGGACGGCCGCCGCGCGACCCTCCCGCCCGCTCGTCGAGCCCTGCCGCCCAGCGTGCCTCGACCGCCGCCGCCAGGTTGTCGGCCGCCACCGACGCGGCCGCGTCGAGCATCGCCCCGAGCGCCAGGTCGTTGGCCGCGAAGCGTGCCTCGATCTCGCGTCCGATCGCCGCGCCGAGCGTCACCGCGAACAGCGCCAGCGCCTCGGCGCGCGGGTGGATGTCGCCGACCGGAGTGCGCACCTCGTTCCGCCCCTCGCCGACGTAGATCGCGGCGAACTCGGCGTGTCCGATCCCCTGCACGATGCCGACCGGCCGCGCGACACGGCCCAGCACCTCGTTCGCCGACTCGCGGAGCTCCTCGATGCGGGGCGACAGCGGCGCGCCTCGCGGCACGCCCTGGAGCTCCAGCACCGCGTCGCGATCGGGGGCGATGGCCGCGAACGGCACGCGGTGCAGGTCGGTGGCGACGTGGATCATCGCGCCCCCGCATCCTGGAGGCGCACGTGCGGCAGCGTCTCCATGCCATGGTCGCGCGCCTCGGCGACCATCCGCTCGTCGAGGGACCGCCGCACGTCGGCGGCGAGCTCCGGCGGCTGCCAGCTCGCGAGCAGGCGCTCGACCTCGGCGTGCGCCCGCTCGCCGAGCGTCAGCCCGCCCTCCTCCTGCCAGCGCGAGCGGTTGGCGCGATCGATCGCGCGCCCCGGCATGAAGTGCTCCGACCGCAGGTGGCGCCGCGTATGATCGGCGATCAGGAGATGCTTGTCGCGCAAGAGCTCCTCGAAGTGCGGCAGCGCCGGGAAATCGTCACGGGGCTCGATCCCCTCCACGAGGCGCAGCGCCATGCCGCAGATCTCGTGATCGAGGACCAGCGTCTCGAGGCTCATGCAGCTCTCGAAGTCGAGCATGCCGGGGCCGGAGACGTTGTTGATGCCGGCCAGCGCCGCCAGCGTGGCGCCGATCCCGGCCTCGAGCCCGGCCTGCGCATCGAGGAGCTTGGCGTCGCTCAGCCCGATGTAGGCCTGGGTCGGCAGCCCGAGGTGCTTGCCGATCTCCGCGTAGGCGCAGTCGATCATCATGGTCTCGATCGCACCCATCGGCGTCGTCTCGTAGCGTACGTCGAAGAGGGCGGGCGAGCCGCCGTAGAGGACCGGCGCCCCGGGACGGGAGAGCTGGCTCAGGACGAGGCCGCTCAGGGTCTCGGCGGTATGCTGGACCAGCGTCCCGACCAGCGTCACCGGGGCGACGAAGCCGGCCAGCGGCATCGAGATGAACTCGACCGGGATTGCGTGCTCGGCGCAGTCCACGACATTCTGCGAGGTGACGTCGCTCCACTTGAGGGGTGCGGTCGGGCAGCAGGAGAAGATGGTGAGCGGTGCGGCCGCCAGTGCCTCGCGTGAGCCGCGCACCGCGAGCTGCAGGTCGCGCATGACACCGAAGGCCTCGATCGTGAAGGCGCCGGTGACGACCGGCTTGGTCCCAAGAACGAGGCTCAGGTAGAGGCGGTAGCTATCGGAGATCCGCTCCGGCACGTCGGCCGGCACGATGGCGGTGCTCTGCGAGGCGAGGTGCGGGAGCTGGTCGACCACCTTCGCATAGGCCACGTAGTCGGCGGTGGTCGGCTTGCGGACGGTGCGGGCGCCGTGATCGAGCACGTTGATGGCAGCCGAGCCGGGCGTGAAGTGGACCTGGTCACCCGAGAGGTCCGCCACGACCCGTTCCCGGGTATCGTGCAGCTTGAAGCCGGAGGGGGCGGTGTCCAGGGCACGGTCGATGAGGTCGGCGCCCAGGTAGGCGCGACGGGTCGCCCGGTCGACGCGGGCGCCGTGCTCGGCGAGCATGGCGAGGATCGCGTCGTTCAGGATCTCGACGCCGAGCGTCTCCAGGAGCTCGCGCGCCTCGTCGACGATGCGCTCGATCAGGTGGGTGCCGAGGAAGGTGACGACCGGTCGCATCGACTTGGGACTCCCGTGACTGGCGAGGCGGGCGGCGCGCGCGGCGCTGGCGATTGATCGGTCCGCTCCTGGCCACCGACGAGCGCGTTCACCGCCGGGTCGGTCGGGGGCGCGCCCGATCTCGGTGGTTGGGCGTGGATCGACGGGATGATACCATGGCCGCCGCGCCGCCGCTGGCGGGTCGGTCGACCGGGGACGGCGTCAGGGAGCTACGAGCGTGAAATTCTGCAGCGAGTGCGGGCATCCGGTGCGTGTCGCCGTCCCGGAGGGCGACGATCGTCCGCGGGCCCTGTGCGATCGCTGCCAGCGGATCTTCTACGAGAACCCCAAGCTGGTGGTCGGCTGCCTTCCCCGCTGGCGGGACCAGGTGCTGCTCTGCAAGCGCTCGATCGAGCCCCGCCTGGGCTACTGGACGCTGCCGTCGGGCTTCATGGAGAACGGCGAGACCATCGAACAGGGAGCGCTGCGCGAGACCGAGGAGGAGGCCGGCGCCCGGGTCAGCATCATCCGCCTGTTCAGCGCCTTCAGCTTGCCCTTCGTCGACCAGGTCTACCTCCTGTTCCTGGCCGACCTCCAGGACCTCGACTTCCGCGCCGGGGCCGAGACCGAGGAGACACGCCTCTTCCGGAAGGACGAGGTCCCGTGGGACCGGCTTGCCTTCCGCGCCATCGAGTTCGCGCTCGAGCGCTACTTCGCCGGCGACGTCGACCGTGACACCACGGTGCACGTCGGCAACTACGACCGCGAGCGTGACGGCGGTGGCTGGACGCTGCACGGTGACGATTGAGCCCCCGAAACGTCGATGAGCGGATGATCGGCCACCCATGACGCGCTCTGCTCCCGACCGTGACCGGCCGCCGGTGATCGGCGTCTCGGCCTGCTTCTTCCACCCCGACCCCACACGCCAGCTCTTCAAGGGCAAGACGCTGCTCTACGCCGAGGAGTCGCTCCTCGCCTGGCTGATGCGTGGCGGCGCGCTGCCGTTCCTGCTCCCGCGCGCCACTCCCGAGGTGCCGGTCGCGGCCCTGGTCGCGGCGATCGACGGCCTCGTGCTGGCGGGCGGCGACGACGTCGCCCCGCAGAGCTACGGCGAGGAACCCCTGCGACCGGAGTGGGCCGGCGATCTGCCGCGCGACCGCTACGAGATCGAACTCTCGCACGAGTGCCTGCGCGCCGACCGACCGGTGCTCGGGGTGTGCCGCGGCGTGCAGCTGCTCAACGTGGCGCTGGGCGGCACGCTGTGGCAGGACATCAGCACGCAGTGCTCCGGGGCGCTCGTGCACCGTGACTGGGAGATCTACGATCGCAACCTGCACGAGGTCACGATCGAGGAGGGCTCGCACCTGCATGCCGTGCTGGGATGCAGCAGCGTGCGCATGGTCAGCATTCACCACCAGGCCCTGCGCAAGCTGGGACAGGATCTGATCGTCGAGGCCCGCTCGACCGAGGACGGGATCATCGAGGCGGTGCGGCTCGACTCCGATCGGTACGCGGTCGGGGTGCAGTGGCATCCGGAGTTCCAGCAGGACGGGGACGACGGCGTGGCGGCTGCCGAGCGTCTGCTCGGCGGCTTCCTCGACGCGGTCTGCGAGCGGCGGCGGCAACGGGAGCGGTGAGGCGGCGGGCGGCGCGATCCTGAAGGCCACACGGTGATCCTGCTGCAGCGCGCCTGATAGCCATCAATCCAACGGTGTCAACCCTTCGCGGATGGCGTACCGCGTCAGCTCGGCGACCGACCGGATGCCGAGCTTGTCCTGCACCGCCTTGCGGTGCGACTCGACCGTCTTGGCCGACAGGTGGAGTCGTTCCGCGATCTCCTTGGTCGACAGTCCCTCAGCCAGGAGCTGCAGCACCTCCCGCTCCCGCGCGGTGAGCACTGTGAAGGCGCCGCCGCCGGTCGCAGCAGCGGCACCGCCGCCGCTCACGCCCACGAGGTAGTCCTCCAGCACCTGCTCCCCCACCGCCGCGCTCAGGTGCAGGCGCCCGGCCGCCACGGCCACCACGCCCTCGAGGAGCTCGCGGAAGCCGGCATCCTTCAGCACGTAGCCGCGGGCCCCGGCGCGCAGCGCCTCCTTCACGAAGCGACGGTCGCTGTGCATCGACACGACGATGACCCGCGTGGCGGGTTGCTCCTCGGTCAGATGACGGCAGACCTCGATGCCGTTCAGGCCCGGCATCGAGATGTCGAGCACCACGATGTCCGGAACCAGCTCGCGGCAGCGGGCCAGCACCTCCAGGCCGTTGTCCGCCTCGCCCACCACCTCGACGTCGTCGTGGGCATCCAGGAGTGGGCGCAGTCCATCGCGGAACAGCCGGTGATCGTCGGCCAGCAGCACGCGGATGGTCACGGCGCGCCTCCGGGGACGCGGGCGTCGAGCTCGACCCGCGCGCCCTCACCGGGGCACGAGTCGACGCGCAGGCCGCCGCCGTAGTCGCGCAGGCGCTCCACGATGGACACCAGGCCGAAGTGGTCGTCACCCCGGCGTTCGAGGGCCTCCGGGGCAAAGCCGCAGCCGTCGTCGGTCACGCTCAAGCGGACCCGGCCGTGGGCATGGTCGAGGTCGATGGTCACGTGCCGCGCGCCGGCGTGCGTGATCACGTTGTGCACCAGCTCCCGCACGCACTTCCAGAGCATCACCTTGAGGTCATCGGGCAGGTCGGCGCGGCCGCATTCCTCGACCCGGACCTGCAGCCCGTGCTCCGCCTCGACCCGCTCACCGAACCACTCCAGGGCCGCACCGAGGCCCAGCTCGTACAGGACCGGCGGCGATAGCTCGAACGTCAGACCTCGCGTGTAGCGGATGGCCTGGTCGCTCAGTGCGACGAGATCGGAGAGGGCGCGGTCGTGCCCGCCGAGCATGGCGTCGCCGCGCAACGCCTTCAGGTGCAGCTTGATCAACGCCAGCGCCTGTCCCAGGTGGTCGTGTAGATCCTCGGCGATGCGCCGGCGCTCCCGCTCCTCGGCCAGGCAGACCTCCCGCGCCAGCCGCCGCAGGCGGGCGGTGCGCTCGGCCACCTGGGCCTCCAGACGGGCGTTCGCCGCGACGATGGCCGAGTCGTCCTCGCGGTGCTGGAAGTGGGCTCGCAGCATGTCGGCCACCGAGCGGATCAGTTCCCCTTCCTCGGCGAGGAAGAGGTCGGCGCCGGCGTCGGGCGGCGTCGAGGTGTAGACCACGCTGACCTCGCCCGTGCCGCCGTCGCGGGTGCGGAATTCCTCGCGCTGCCGGCAGGGCGTGTCGCGGTAGCCGGGAGTCGACCAGTGGCGATCGCGCCAGGTGACGCGGGCTTCGCAGAGGTCTGGATGCTGCCAGGCCGGCGGCAGGAGGGCGATCACTGCGGGCATGAGCTCGTCCAGGTCACGGCCCGCGTCCTGCAGCAGGCGTGCGGTGCCGTGCAGGGCGGTGAGCTCCTTGACCCGCTCGCACAGTCGATCCTGCAGGGCGTCGCGCAAGGCTCTCGCTCCCGGCGTGTGGCGCAGCCGCCGCTCCGGACGGCCGGACAGCTCTCAAACCTCGATTTTAGGCTCCTCGGTTCCGGCGCGAAACCAGGGATTTCCCGGGGGCGAATCAGGAAGCGCCTGATTGCCCCGCGACCGGCGGTGGGTCAGATTCGGAGCTGGGAGACCCCGGGGGCCACCCGGAGCGTTGCCACGCACCCCAATGGCGAGGTGTCCAAGATGTTCGATACGGGCAATACCGGCTTCATGCTGGTGGCCACGAGCCTGGTCATGCTCATGACCCCGGGTCTGGCCTTTTTCTACGGCGGACTGGTCGGCCGCCGCAACGTGCTCTCCATCATGATCCAGAGCTTCGTGAGCATGGGTGTCACCACCGTGCTGTGGTACGCCGTGGGCTTCTCGCTCTGTTTCTCGGGAGGTGAGGGAGGCATCATCGGCAACCTGGACCACGCCTTCCTGCGCGGCATCGATCCGAGCACACCGTTCGCCGATGGGCAGATCCCGATGCTGGTCTTCGTCGCCTACCAGATGATGTTTGCCATCATCACGCCGGCCCTGATCACCGGTGCGTTCAGCAACCGGGTGCGCTTTCCCGCCTACCTCGTCTTCCTGGTGCTGTGGCTCCTCCTGGTCTACTTCCCGTTCGTGCACATGATCTGGGGCGGCGGACTGCTGGCAACGTGGGGCGTGCTCGACTTCGCCGGCGGCATCGCCGTGCACAACATCGCCGGCATGGCGGCCCTCGCCTCGGTGCTCTACGTGGGCAAGCGACGCGTTCATGAGGGAGGTCCGCACTCCATCCCGCTGGTGGCCCTGGGCACCGGCCTGCTATGGTTCGGCTGGTACGGCTTCAACGCAGGCAGCGAGCTGCAGGTGGACGAGATCACGGCCCTGGCCTTCGTCAATACCGACGTCGCCGCGAGCTTCGCCGCCATCACCTGGCTCCTGATCGAGTGGAGCCGCGTTCGCAAGCCGCGCTTCGTCGGCCTGTTGACCGGGGCTGTGGCCGGTCTCGCCACCATCACGCCGGCGGCGGCGTTCGTTCCCGTCTGGGGTGCGGCGGTCATCGGCATCGCGGCCGGCGTGGTCTGTTACTTGGCTGTGGAGATGAAGAACCGCCTGGGCTGGGACGACGCCCTGGACGTCTGGGGAGTGCACGGCGTGGGCGGCGCCCTCGGTATCGTCATGCTGGGGCTGATCGGCTCGACGGCAATCAACGCGGCGGGTGCCGACGGGCTCCTCTTCGGCGGTGCGGACTTCTTCCTGAAGCAGCTCGTGGCCGTGCTTTGCTCGAGCATCTACGCCTTCGGATTCACCTGGTTCATGTTGTGGCTGATCAACAAGACGACGACGGTCAGGACCACCGAGGCTATGGAACGGACCCTGGACGAGAGCCTGCACGGTGAGCAGGCGTACCTGGCCTGACGGGCCGAGACCCCTGGAGGAGCGACCATGCGCAGGATCATGATCGCCGCACTGATCGCCGGCCTGCCGGGCCTCTCGCTGGCAGCCGACACCGAGCTGAGCGGCTTCGTCGACGGCAGCTACTTCTACGACCATAACGGGAATGCCGGCGAGTTCGGCATCGACCAGGTGGAACTGGATATCGCGCACCACGCCAGCGAGAAGACCACCCTGCGCGCCGATCTGGAGTGGTTGAAGGACGGCGAGGGATTCGTGGCCCAGGTGGAACAGGGCTACATGGCCTACACGCACGACTCCGGCATCACCGTCACCTTTGGCCAGTTCAACGCGCCCATCGGCTTCGAGCTCCTGGACGCGCCCGACATCTACCAGTTCAGCCATTCGCTGGTGTTCGACTACGGGGTGCCGACCAACGTGACCGGCCTCTCGGCCGCGCGCGCGCTGGGAGCGAGACTCGACGTCGTGGGATATGTCTGCAATGGCTGGGACCGCAACTTCGAGGACAACAGGAACCCGACGTTCGGCGGGCGCCTGGGCTACACGTCACCGGCGGGCGCCGGGCTGGGGCTGTCCGCCATCAGCGGCAAGGAAAAGGACGGTCCCGACGCCTTCGATCGCACGGTTTTGGACGTGGATCTGACCTACGAGACCGGCGCCTGGCTGTTCGGAGGCGAGTTCAACCAGGGCTTCGTCACCGTGGCCGACGACACGGACCGCGACTGGACGGCCTTCCTGGTGATGACCCATCTCACCGCCAGCAACTGGCTGGGATTCACCGGCCGCTTCGATTGGTTCGACGACAAGGACGGGTTCGTCTTCGGCATGATCCAGACCCGCTGGTCTGCCACCTTTGCCCCCACGTTCGTCCTCGACGAGCAGTGTGGCGCGCTGGTGGAGGTGCGGCTGGACGGAAGCGACGAGACCATCTGGATCGATCGAGATGGCGAGCCCACGGACCGGGCGCTGACCGCCGCACTGGAGGTGACCTACAGCTGGTAGGTCCTCCGACCGGGAGGCGACCGCGTGGCGCCGGCGCCTGCGAGCAAGGCCCGTGTTTGCGTCCGGAACCGAGCTGGCAGGCCGGTGGTGCGCGGCCTCCACCCGGGCGCCGTCGCCGCCGTCGACCGGCCAGCGAGAACCGGCGAGTCGATCGATCACGAACCGCCGAACGCCTGCACCGCCTCGAAGAACGCCACCACGTTCGCCCACGGGATGTCGCCGGCCGGCTCCAGGTCGTAGGCCGGGGCGATGATCAGCCCGCCGCCGCGGCCGACCGTCGTGATGCGCTCGCGCACCTCGTCGCGAATCGCCTCCGGCGTCCCCCACGCCCAGAGCCGCGCGGTGCCGACCGTGCCGAAGAAGGTCAGGCGATCACCGTAGGTCGCCGCGAGGCGCGGCACGTCCATGACGTCGGGCTGCAACGGATTCACGATGTCGACGCCGACGTCGATCAGGTCGGGAATGATGGCCTCGAAGTTGCCGTCACAGTGCCAGAAGACCATGAGTTCCGGGTTGACGCGACGGCAGGCATCGATGATGGCGCGCCATCGCGCGCCGAAGGAGCGCCGCCACATGGCCGGGCTGATCAGCATGCCGCGCGGCTCGGCGACGTCGTCGTCGAGCGCCAGGATGTCGATCCCGGCCCGCGTCAGCGCCACGCACATCGCCAGGTGCATGGCGGTCAGCTGGTCGAGCAGGTAGTCGACGAGCGGCGGGTCGGTGGCGAGGTCGACGAGGAAGCGCTCGAAGCCGCGGAGCCGCATGGCGGTCTCGAAGAGCTGGCCACCCAGGTGGGGCGGCGAGGCCATGACCGGGTAGCCGCGCACGTGCCAGACGTCGACCTCGGCGGCGAGCTCGGCGGGGCGCACCTGCGCCATGAAATCCGGCAGCGGGGCGGCGGCGATCTCGTCCAGCGTCCCCGCGTCACCGAGCCGCGCGTCGCGCTCGATCTCCGGGTGATAGCCCCAGTCGTGATAGGTGCGCAGGATCGACTCGCGCCCGACGTGCACGTCGACGGGCAGCGACCCGAGGTAGTCGAGGAAGTCGCCCTGCTCGCGGGGCGCGCGGATGGAGACGAAGCGGATGTCGGTGTCGAACGTGCCCTCGGGGCTGGCACCGGGCGGCATGCCGGGGTGCGGACCGAAATCGGTCGGGTAGAAGTTCACCATCTTCGGGACGCGGTCCGGGACCTCGTGGCGGACCGTGGCGCGGACGCGGCGACGCGGCGTCCATGCTCTCGCTCCGTCCCCGCCCCCGTCGTCCGCCGACTGGCCGGCTCTCGCATCCATGTCGAGCTCCCCGCGCGCGCCACTGGCCACCGTGGCGGGATCGCCGCCCGCCTTCCCACCCTGCCCAATCCTACTACACGACGCGCCACTGCCCGTCACCGTCAACGGTGCTATGCTGTGCGACGTCACGGTGCGGTGCACCGTCCCGGCACCGTTCACCACCGGAGGAAGCGTTCCATGTCGAGTCGTCCAGTCAACGTTCGCCCGGGTCACCGCGCCCTCGCACTCCTCGTGCTCGTGCTCTCCATGCTGGCCGTCCAGTGCGCCAAGAACCCGGTGACCGGCGAGCGCGAGTTCATGCTGCTCAGCGAGTCCCAGGAGATCGAGCTCGGCCGCGAGAGCGACCAGGCGATCGTCGCCCAGTACGGCCTGGTCGACGATCCCGAGCTCGCCGCCTACGTCGAGGGCATCGGCCAGCAGATGGTACCGGTGAGCCACCGTCCCGACCTCGCCTTCACCTTCCGGCTGCTCGACGACCCGATCGTCAACGCCTTCGCGCTGCCCGGCGGCTACGTCTACATCACCCGTGGCATCCTCGCCTACCTCGGCGACGAGGCAGCGCTCGCCGGGGTCATGGGCCACGAGATCGGGCACGTCACCGCCCGCCACGGCGCGCAGCGCTACACCGAGCAGCAGCTCTTCGGGCTCGGGCTCGGACTGGGGTCGGCGCTCAGCGAGACCTTCGCCCGCTACTCGGGCCTGGCCGGCACCGCCGCGCAGCTCCTCCTCCTCAAGTACAGCCGCGACGACGAGCGCCAGGCGGACCGCCTGGGCGTCGAGTACGCCACCAAGATCGGTTACGACACCGACGAGATGGCGGGGTTCTTCCACACGCTGGATGCATTGACGGCGGCGGCCGGCGGCTCCGGGCTACCGGGCTGGGCGAGCACCCACCCTGATCCCGGTGAGCGTTACGAGAAGGTGCTGGCGCTGACCAGCGACTGGCAGAGCCGGGTCGGGCGGGCGGAATACCGCGACAATCGCGCCACCTTCCTGCGCCACATCGACGGCATCGTCTTCGGCCAGAACCCACGCCAGGGCTACGTCGACGGCGGTAGCTTCCTGCATCCCGACCTCGAGTTCCGCTTCCCGGTACCCGAGAACTGGCAGCTGATCAACACGCCGACGCAGGTGCAGATGGCGTCGCCGGAGGGCGAGGCGGCCATTCTCTTCTCGCTCGACCCGGAGCACGCGAGCCCGCAAGCGGCCGCCGACGCCTTCATCCGCTCCACCGAGGCGCGGGAGGTGAACCGCCGGGCACTGACCATCGGCGGCTACGAAGCGGTGCGCCTGGTGAGCGTCATCCCGCAGCAACAGGGCGAGCTCGCGGTGCGCTCCACCTGGATCCGCAAGGACGCCAACCTCTACGTCTTTCACGGGCTCGGCAATCAGCCGGCGGTCAGCGATCAGGTGGCCGACGGCTTCCGCCGCCTGACCGACCCGGCGGCGCTCGCCATCCAGCCGGTGGTGGTGCAGGTCGTCGAGGCGCCGCAGAGCGGCCGCTTCGCGGACGTCGTCGCCGACTACCCGATCCCGGAGGGTGCGGGGCTCGACATGGCCGGCCTGGCACTGCTGAACGGCTTCGCGGCCGACGACCGTGTCGAGCGCGGCACGCTGATCAAGACGCTGGGCCGCCGCCGCTGAGCGGCTCGACGAGCTCCGGCGCGTCGTGCTTCGGGTTGTTGACCGCCCGCGAGACCGGGTAGGCCTCCATCGCCCCCGGGTCGAAGGGCACGAGCAGTGCCGCGATCTCGTCCGGTGGCGCCTCGCCCTCGGCCAGCCAGGCGTCGTACGCGCCACGCGGCAGGATGACCGGCATGCGATCGTGGATCGGCTTCATCAGGTCGTTGGGTGCCGTGGTGAGGATCGTGCAGGTCAGCAACCAGTCGTCGCCGGCGGCTGCCTCCCCCGCGCCCGTCTGCCGCGAACCGGCGTCGCCCGGTTCCGCACCGCCCGCCGCGCCGCGCCGCCGCCCCTCGCGCTGCCGCCACGCCTCCCAGAGCCCCGCGAACGCGAACGGGCGGCCGTCCTTCATGCGCACGTGATACGGCTGCTTGGTGCGCTCGCCGGGTACCTTCTGCCACTCGTAGAAGCCGTCGGCGAGCACCAGGCAGCGGCGCTTGCGGTAGGCCGCGCGGAACGAGGGCTTCTCCGCCGCGGTCTCGGCGCGGGCATTGATCATGCGGTTGCCGATCGCGGGGTCCTTGGCCCACGACGGCACCAGCCCCCAGCGCACCAGCTCGACCCGCCGCCGGCCGTCGTTGCGGACCACCGGGACGTCCTGGGTCGGCGCGATGTTGTAGCGCGGCGCGAGCGTCGCCGCGTCCGCGGGCGGCTCGAGGCCCGGGAAGAGCTCGCCGAGCTGGCTCAGGTCGGGGGCGAAGGTGTAGCGACCGCACATGACAGCTCTCCCGGGGCGAGGCGCCGGCCGGAGGGGCCGTGACCCAGGACACAGGCCGCGGCGATCAGGTGCCGGAGGCCTCCCGCCACTGGCCGGTGTCGGTGTACTGCTGGAACCGCACGACCTTGCCGCCGTGCAGCTCCCAGATGTGGGCGAACTGGGCGTCGACCGGCTTGCCGGTCTCGTTCATGCTACCCGTGTAACGTCCCTCGACGACGACGGCATTGCCGCCGTCGATGAACTTCTCGGGAACGACGGCGAAGTTCTCGATCGACTCGGCCAGCCGCTGGAAAACCCCCTCCGCGACCGACTGCGGACCGACGTAGGGGTTGCCGTCGGCGTAGAGGAAACCTTCGGCCTCCCGCCACTCGATCTTCGGGTCGAAGGTGCCGAGCACGCCCGCCACGTCGCCCTTGCCGAAGGCGTCGTAGATCCCCTTGACGATATCGCCGTTGTTGGCCATGTCCATGCTCCTCTCCGGGGGGCGCATCGGTGGTGCCACTTCGGGGGGCAGGGACTCGCGAGGTGAGTTGCCGATCGTACCACCGGCCCCGCCGACCGGTCGAGGGTGCGGGGTCGGCGCGATCGGTGCCCGCGCCGGCCGTTCATGTTAGACTCGGCCGATCGGATCCGGTATCCGCGCGCCTGCGTGGCCACCGCCCACCCCGACGGCGGCCCCGAGTGACCGGTCACCCCGATCAGCCGGCTCGACCGGCGCGCGCACGTCCAGATGACAGCGATCCCCACGGACAGCGGCCGGAGCGCGGCGGTCCGCCGGCGCGTGGCCGGCGGCGAGTCCGCGGGCGTCCGGCTCATCGAGCGATGAAGCGTAATCTCCGTCACGTTCATCCGGCACTGATCGCCCTCACGCTCCTGATCGGTCTGTCACTCAACGGGATCGCCCAGGAGCACGACGATTCGGGTGACGCCACTCGCACCGGCGAGCGGCACGCGGTCGAGGCGGGCGCCGCCGAGGAAACCGCCGCCTCATCGACACCGGCCGACACGCACGAGCACGGCGAGGAAGCGGCGGGCGAGGAGGCGGCGGGCGAGGACGCGGCGGCCGCGAGCGAGACCGAGCCGGCCGGACCGCCAGGCGTCCTCGACTTCCTGATGACGCCCAAGTTCCTCGTCTTCGGCCTGCTGATGCTCGCCGGCTTCGTGCTGCTCCGGATG
>JASFRE010000067.1:0-12801 GCA_050115055.1 Candidatus Eiseniibacteriota bacterium
CAGCCGGGCGCAGTCGGAATGAACGACATGCGGCCGATCGGCGCCGAGGTGCCACCGCTGATGCAATCGAAGGCCGAGGCGATGGTGCCGCTGGTCGGGCCGAACGGCGCCACCGGTGTCGTGCCGTTCACCTGGTTGGGCTGGCAATCCCAGAGTCCGAAGATGAATGTCCAGGCCGGCACGTCGAAGGCGGTCTGGCAGCCGGCGACGTCGGTGTAATTGCGGAGGATCAAGTAGACGAAGGTCTGGACGCCGAGCGTGACCTGGGTATCGGCCGGGCCGGGGTCGCACGGGTCGGAGGGTAGCGGGCACGGCCCGAACGAGGTGTCCAGCGCGTGCAGGACCATGGTCGTGTTGGTGTTCGCCAGAGCCGGAGTGCTCATGAGCGTCACGAGAGCGATACCAACCAGCAGAAAGCGCATCGTGGCCTCCTCTGAATCATCGTCCGATGATGCAAGCCTGATGTCGAGTCGAGTCGCGAGGTCGAAACCTCAGAAGTCTCGCACAGTGCGTGTCCGTCGAGGAGCTCGCGCCCCTCGTGGTACGGCCGACCTCGGTCCGTGCCCACGGCCAGTCTCGGGAAGAGGCCGGATCGATCGGAACAGCCGGACAGCTCACCGCCCTCGCGCCTCGATCGTCCGGCGCGCCGGGTCTCGTTCTGGGCAGAGGCACGCCGGCCGCGCCTTCGCGGCACTGCTGAGGGCTGTCGTAAGAGCACGCTAAGTATACTACAAATGAACGGGTTATGGAATGGAAAAGGCCCCGGCCGGGCCGCCGCCGGGGCCCCGCTGGTCCCGCCGGCGCCCCCGCCAGTCCCGCCGGCGCCCCCGCCGGCCCCCCGTCGGGCTCCCGATCGTGGGGCTCAAGCCTCTGTCGAAGCGCGGCTTACCGGCGCCTCCCCGGGATGGCTCACGCCTGGCGCCCGGCGGCCGGCGAGGCGGCGGCCGCCCGCGCCGCCACCGCGGCGTCGTCCGCCGCGCCATCGCTGCCCTCCCGGCGCCGCGCCAGCATCACGCGACCGGCCCAGGCCCCGAAATCGTCCACCGCCGCCACCATGACCGGCACCACCACCAGGGTCAGGAAGGTGGCGAAGGTCAGGCCGCAGATGACCGCGATGGCCAGCGACCCCCACCAGGAGGCCGACTCGCCGCCCCAGTAGAAGTCCGGCGCCAGGCTGGTGAAGAGCCCGATGTAGTCGAAGTTGAGCCCGACGGCCAGCGGGATCATGCCGCCGATCGTCGTGATGGCGGTCAGGAGCACCGGCCGGAAACGCGTCAGCCCGCCCTGCACCAGGGACTCGACCGGCTCCAGCCCGTCGCGTCGCCGCAGGAGCTCGATGTAGTCGATGAGCACGATGGCGTTGTTCACCACGATGCCGGCCAGGGCGATCACCCCGACCCCGGTCATGATGATCCCGAACGGCATCCTGAGGACCACGAGTCCGATGAGGACGCCGATGGTCGACAGCACCACCGTGCAGAGGATGATGAGCGGCCGGCCGATCGAGTTGAACTGCGAGACCAGGACGAAGGCGATGAGCAGCACCGCCATCAGGAAGGCGCCGCTCAGGAAGTCCTCCGACTCGGCCTGCTCCTCCTGGCTGCCGCCGAAGCGCGCCTCGTAGCCGTCCGGCAGGCGCTGGAGGAGCGGGGCCAGGAGGTCGCGGACCTCGGCGACGACGGCGTTGTCGTTGTAGCCGGCGCGCACGTCGGCCGACACCGTCGCCACCCGGTCGAGGTCCTTGTGGTTGATGCCGCCCAGGCCGGCGTCGATCTCCCAGGAGGCGACCGAGCTGAGCGGCACGGAACGGCCCTCGTCGTTCATGACGTCGAGATCGCCGAGCGCGGAGAGGTTGTCGCGATAGCGCTTGGCGAGCCGCACGCGGATGTCCAGCTCGTCGTCGTCGTAGCGGTACTCGGAGGCGACGACGCCGTTGACGGCGCTGCGCACCGTCCAGCCGACGTCCTGGGTGTTGAGCCCGTAGAGCGCCGCGCGCTCGCGGTCGACGTGGACCTGCAGCTCGGGGCGGGCCTCGTCGAGGTCGGACTCGAGGCCGTCGAGCTTGGCGTAGACCGGCGAGCGCTTGAGGATGGCGATCGCCTGGTCGGAGAGCTCGCGCAGCACGTCGAAGTCCTCGCCGGTCAGCTCGAGCTCGACCGGCCGCCCGGTCGGCGGTCCCGGCTGCACGACGTCGATGCGGATGTCGGCGCCGACCACGGTGCGGGCCAGGTCCTCGCGCAGGGTCTCGATGGTGTCGAGCGCGTCGACCTGGCGATCCTGGTAGTCGATGAAGCTCATGGCGATGGTGGCGAGGTGCGAGCCGCGGCCGCCGGCGCCGAACATGTTGGCGGAGCTGCCGACGGTCGACACCACCGACTTGATCTCGTCGCGCCCCTCGACCGCGTCGATGCGCGCCTCGAGCGAGCGGGTGATCGCGTCCATGCGCTCGACCCGGGTGCCGACCGGTGCCTCGAGCTGCACCCAGGCGAAGGCCGGCGGCACGTCCTCCGGGAAGAAGACGACGCCCGGGTTGAAGCGAACGAAGAGCGCCACGGCGACGAACAGGCCGAGGACGGTGCCACCGATGACGATCGTGCGGTTGCGGGCGCCGGCCAGCGCCCAGCGCAGCTGGCGCTCGTAGAGGCGGAGCCCCGCCGGCAGCAGCCGCTCCTGGAAGTAGCGGCTGAGGGGGTTCAGCAGGAACCGGAAACCGGCGTAGAACAGGCCGATCGACACCAGGAGCATGACCGCCGTGATCGGATTGGCGAGCAGCACCCCGAGGCCGATCAGCGCCCCGAGCGTGATCAGGATGATGCGACCGGTGCGGGTGAGCGCCGTGCCGCCGGACTCGGAGTCACTGGTGCCGGTGACGCGCATGAGGAGCGAGCACAGGACCGGGACGATGACCAGCGCCACGAAGAGCGACGAGCTGAGCGTGATGATCAGCGTCAGCGGCAGGAACTTCATGAACTCGCCGACGATGCCGGGCCAGAAGGTCATCGGGAAGAAGGCGGCGAGCGTGGTCAGGGTCGCCGCGACCACCGGCATGGCGACCTCGCCGACCGCCTTGCGGGCGGCCACGAAGGCCCCGATGCCGCGCTCCCGGTAGCGGTAGATGTTCTCGACCACGACGACCGCGTTGTCGACCAGCATGCCGAGGGCGAGGATCAGGCTGAACAGCACCACCATGTTCAGGGTGAAGCCGATCAGGTCCATGATCACGTAGGAGAGCAGCATGGACAGCGGGATCGACACCGCGGCCAGGCTGGCGTTGCGGAGGCCGAGGAAGAAGAGCAGCACGGCCACCACCAGCAGCAGCCCGGAGATGATGTTGTTCTCGAGGCTCGACACCATCTTGCGGATCTCCTCGGACTCGTCCGAGGTGATCTCGACGCGGGTGGTCGGCGGCAGCGACGGCAGCAGCTCGGCGACCTCTTCCTTGATCGCGTCCGCGGTCTCGATGATGTTCTCGCCGGTGCGCTTGGTGATGCCGAGGGTGACGACCGGGTGACCGTCGAGCCGGGCGAAGGTCTCGCGGTCCTCGAAACCGAAGTCGACCGAGGCGACGTCGCGCACGTAGATCGGCCGGCCGCGCCGCGTGACGACGACGACGTCCTCGATCGGGCCGGGGTCCTGGAACTCGCCCGGCACGCGCACCAGGAAGGTCTTGTCGCCGACATCGATGGTGCCGCCGGGCACGGTGATGTTCTCGAAGGTGATGGCGTCGACCACGTCGCGGAAGTCGAGGCCGTAGTACTTGAGCTTCGGCAGGTCGACGTTGACCTGGACCTCGCGCTCGAGCCCGCCGGAGAGGCTCACCTCGCGCACCGACGGGATGTTCTCGAATGCGTCCTGCAGCTCCTCGGCCACCTCCTTGAGACGCACCAGGTCGTACTCGCCCGACACGTTGACCTGCATGATCGGGAAGTTCGAGAAGTCGACCTCGAAGATCGTCGGTTCCTCGGCCGCCTCCGGCAGCTCCGGCCGCGCCAGGTCGACCTTCTCGCGCACCTTCTGGAGGGCGCTGTCCAGGTCGACGTCGGCCTCGAACTCGCACGTGATCGAGGAGTAACCCTCGATCGAGACCGAGGTGATGTCCTTGATGTCCGGGATGGTGTTGAGCTCGTCCTCGAGCGGCTGCGTGATCAGGTTCTCGACGTCCTCCGGCGCGACGCCGGTGTAGATCGTGTTGATCACGTAGATCGGGACCTTGATCTCGGGGCTCGACTCGCGCGGGATCCGCGCATAGGCCATCGCCCCCAGCAGCACGATGACCAGGAGGCCGACCAGGACGCTGTTCCGGTGGCCGAGCGCGAAGCTGGTCGGCCCGAACTCGCGGCGCGCCTCGAGTTCGCGGTCGGAGGCGGGGCTGTCTGCTCCGGCGCTGCCCGGTGCGCCGTCCCCGGGGCGGGTCGCGTCGGTCATGACTGCCCCTCCAGCGCGGCGACCGGCTCGTCGCCATCGCCCGCCGACTCGCCGACGATGTGCAGGCGGTCCAGGTCATCGACGTTGCCCGAGGTGATGACGCGGTCGCCCGGCTCGAGCCCCTGCTCGATGACGACGCGGTTCGACTGCGACGGGCCGAGACGCACCGGGCGCGCGACCGCCAGCTCGGCACCGTCACGCTCCTCGACGACGAACACCTGGTAGCCGCTGGTGGTACGCGAGACCGCGTTCTGCGGCACGATGAGGACGTTCTCGAGCTCGGTCCGCACCAGCTCGATGCCGGCGATCATCGCCGGCTTGATGGCCGCGTGCGGGTTGTCGATGTGGATCTCGACCGTGAAGGTGCGGTTCGACTCGTCGATGGCCGCACCGACGAAGTCGACGGGACTCTCGAGCTCGACCCCGGGCAGGACGTCGAAGGTGAGTCGCGCCTGCATGCCCTCATCGACGTCATCGGCGAAGCGCTCCGGGACGCCGCCGGTCACCTTGAGCCGGTCGGCATCGATGACGCGCACGACCGGCACGCCGGGCGAGGCCATCTCGCCGACGTCCAGGAACTTGGCGTCGAAGACGCCGTCGAAGGGGGCGCGGATCGTCGTGCGCTCGAGTCGCGCGCGGAGCGCCTCGAGGGCCGCGTCGGCCTCCGCGGACCGGAGCTTCGACTCGATGAAGGCGAGCTCCGAGCCGACGTGCTCCTCGGTCCACAGGCGCTCGCGGCGCCGGTAGGTCTCGCGCGCCAGGCCGGCGGCCGCCTCGGCCTGCTTGACCTGGGCGCGCAGCAGCCGGTCGTCGATCTGCGCGATCGGCTGTCCGCCCTCGACGTGCGCCCCCAGCTTGACGTGGAAGCGCTCGATGGCGCCGACCTCCTCGGCGCTCACCACCGCGTCGTGCATCGCCTCGACGGTTCCGGTGATGGTGATCCTCGACGCGAAGGGGCGCGGCTCGAGGCGCAGGACCTCGACGTTGGTGACCTTGCCGAGCGTCCCGTCCTCGCCGGCGACGGCCGTGCCGTCGCCGGTGGTGGCCCGGTCATCGCTGCCGCCCCCGCAGCCGGCGACGAGCGCGACGGCGACGAGCGTGACGGTGAGGAGCGTGACCGCGAGAAGCGGCACGGCGCGGAGCCTCGCCGCGGTCGGGAGGGGCCGCGGCCAGACTGTCATGGGTATGCGCATCCATCGAGTCATCATGGCTTCCTATCACTCCGTGTGCGCCGCCAGCTGCTCCGGGGTGTCGACACCGGGCACGATGCCGGCGGCCAGATCCAGTCGGGCGCGGGCGTTCAGAAAATCGAAGATGGCCTGGGCGTAGTTGAACTCCGACTCGCGGAGCGCGTTCTCGGCGTCGGTGACCTGGAGCTGGGAGCCGGTGCCCTCCCCGTACTCCGCGGAGGCGATCTCGAAGCCGCGCTGCGCCTGGGCGACCGCGCGCTTCTGCGCCGCCGCGCGTTCGCGGGTCTCGTCGAGCGCGTCGAGCGCCGTGCGGATCTCGGCGCGCGCATTCTCCACCGACTCGCGCGTCATGGTCGCGCTCTGCTCCACCGCCAGGCGACGCTGCGCGATGCGGGCGGGACGGCCGAGTCCCTCGAAGATCGGCACCTCGAGGCGGATGCCGGCCGACCAGTTGGTGGTGCGATCGTCGCTCCCCTCACCGAAGAAGTCGGGACTGCCGTTCTCCTGCGCGGTGAGCCGGTAGTCCGCGAAGCCATAGAGGCGCGGGAACAGGGAGGCGCGCTCGGCGGAGAGCTGCGTCTCCCTGAGGCTCTCCATGAGCCTGGCCTGCCGCAGGTCCGTTCGCCGCTCCTCGGCCGTCTCCCACAGGCGATCGGGATCGAGCGCCGTCTCCGGCGCGACTCCCACGAAGTCGAGGATGGCGGCATGCGTCGGATCGTTGAGGCCGGTCTCGAGGATGTCGATCGCCCTGAGCGTGCCCTCGAGCTCGACGGGAGCATCGACGTCGATGCCCATCGCAATCTTGAGCGAGCGGCGGGCCGCCTCCACGGCGTTCTGGGCGCGGAGCAGGTTGGGCTCGAGGTTGGCGAGCTGGACCTCGATGCGCAGGACGTCGTAGTCGGAGATCAACCCGACGCGGTTCATGGCCCGTGCCTCGTCGCGGGTGGCCGAGACGCGGCGCACGCTCTCCTCGATGAGGCGCACCTGCTCCTGGCGGAGCAGCGCCTCGTGGAACAGCTGGCGCACGCTGGTGGCGACCGTCTGCTGGCGCGCGCGGAGCTCCTCGCGACGCAGGGCGCGGAAGCGGCTGGCGGCACCGATGCCGAGAAACACCTCGTACTGGAAGAGCGGCTGGTCGAGGTGGACGTTGAGCAGCCAGTCGTTGTCGGCCGAGAAGTTGACCGCGATGAAGTCGTCCGGAGCGGCCGTCGGATCGAAGATGATCGCTGGCAGGAAGACCTCGTTGGCGGTCAGGTTTCGCGTGTAGGTCCCGGTCCCGTCGATGCTCGGCAGGACGCCCGACCAGGCCTCGGCCACCTGCTTGTCGGCGACGTCGTAGGTGAGCTCGGCATCGCGGATGAGCCGGCTCTGGGCGACGGCCGTGGCGATGCAGCGTGCCAGCGTGAAGCGGCCGGCGGGGGTGGCCGGGTCGCCCGGTGCGGTGGCGCCGGTCGCTGCAACGACGTCGCGTGAGGTCGCCGTCTCGACCTGCGCACGGGCGTCGCCGCTTCCCGCGACCGCGAACCACAGACCGGCGACGAACGTCAGACACAGCGCGGCGGCGCGTCGCCGTGATCGCCGCGTCCGGATCCGGCATCGCCGGGTGACTGACCGTGCTCCGGGCCGCGGTCGCACGGTCGCGAGCCGGGGTGCTGGTGGGCGCGCCGCCGGGTGTGCCTTCGGGTGCTCCGCCGGGTGTGCTGCCGGGTGCGCCGCCGGGAGCGCCGCCGGGTGTGTTTCGACGGGCGCCGCCGGGTGTGTTGCCGTCACCATCAGCGGTCCCCTCGCACCACGTGGTTCGTGCAGATCGCGTGCATCAGCAGTTCGATGACGTGCTCGATGTGGTCGTTCACCGAGTGGTCGTGGTCGTTGGCGTCGAGGTCCCACAGCTTGCGGATCTCCTTCTCGTGTTCGAAGTAGTAGCTGCACAGGGCGTCGATCGAGACCAGCAACCGCCGGGCGTCGATCTGGCGGAAGACTCCGAGCCGCATGCCGCGCTCGAGGGCAGCCGTGGTCTCCTCGATCAGGCGCCGGAACATCGGCAGCTTCGACAGCTCGCAGGTGTCCTCGAGCGCGTTGTACTGGATGAGTCGGACGTAGCGCGGATGCCGTGCGAGGAAGCTGCAGTAGCGCCGGATGCACACCGTGAGCGCGTCCTCGGGGGCGCGGCGGTCGAGATCCTCGAGGAGAAGCGAGCTGACCCGGTCCTTGTAGCGCTCGAGGACGGCGCGGTGCAGCGTCTCCTTGTTCCGGTAGTAGTAGTGGACCAGCGCCTTGGTGACGCCCGCCCGCTCGGCGATGGCGGCGGTCGTGGCGCCGGCGAATCCCGACTCGGCGAAGACCTCATCGGCGGCGTCCAGCAGTCTGAGCGCCGTGTCGCGACTGTCCGGACCGCTCGCGATCCCCGGCTCCGCGTCGTCATCGTCCGGGCCGATGGGGATACTTTGTCCACTAGAATAGCTTGACATGATCGGTGTGCAACCCCCTCGTGGGTCGGGGAGAGCCAAGTCGATCGGGGCTCCATGGCGGCTGCCGAGGGCGCCCCGATGTCGACATGGCCGGTCGGTTTAACCAACTGGTCAACTCCTACGGCAGGCCGTCTGGTCAGGTTCCATGAAGATCCCGTGCGGCGCGGCAGGGGTGAGGAATCAGCCGTCCGGCGGCGGCGTGCCCGGGCGGGGCGGGGCGCTGGCGATGCGCGACTGGCGAATCGTCCGGGCGGAGGCCGCGACGAGACGCTCGGTCTCGTAGCCGGCGTGGAACGTGTTGATGTCGGGCGCCCCGATGCGGCCCCAGAGGTAGGTGACCCACTGGAGGGCGACGGTCATCCCCGCCACACGCTCGACGGGAGAGGTGCCCGCCGGCACCCGGAGCGCATGGCCCCGGAGCGACTCCGGGCAGTCCAGATCGTCCGGGCAGAGCACGACGATCCGGGCACCGAAGAGCTCGGCCAGGACCGGCAGGATCTCGGCCGCCCGCCCGGCGTCGGCCTCATCGAGGAGAACGGCGACCACGGCGTCGCCGGGTCGAGTCACGAAGTAGTGCGTGTGGCAGTACTCCTCGAGGTCGTTGCAGTGAGCGATCCGGTTGTACTCGAAGAGCTTGTAGGTCGCGAAGCGGGCCAGCGCCAGGCCCGGACCACGCCCCAGGCAGAACGCCTGGCCGGCGGCTGCCCAGCCGGTCGCCCTTTCGAGGAGGGGCCGATACCAGTCCTGCGCGGTGACGGCGTCGAGCAGGGCAGGCAGACCGGACCACGGCGCCGGACCGCCGGTGTCGTCCGTTGCGGCGGCGCCGGTCGCGCCGGTGCCCGCCGCGCCCGCCGCGGCCGGGCGGAGCACGGTCAGGAGCGCGGCGAGAAACGTCTTTGTCTGGGCGACGTCGTGGTGATAGCCGACATAGGTCCGTGCCGCCGGGTCCCGGTAGCTGGTCTCGGCAAGGACGCTGGCCGGCGAGGCGCCGATCAGCCAGACGGCATCGGCGGCGCTGGCGAGGGGGCTCGCCGGGTCGTCGGTGACGGCAACCGCCCGTGCCCCGGCGGTACGCGCCCGGAGTAGTGCCTCGAGGACCCGCGGCGTGCGCCCGGAGACGCTGATCCCGATCAGTGCGTCGCCGGGTCGGAGCGCCGCGGCCTCGGCACTGGCCTCCATGGAGGGGCGGGCCACCACGTCGGCCCGCCCGAGCAGTCGCTGGACCAGCTCGGCCGCCACGTGCGAGTCGCCGGAGCCGGTGATCAGGGTGCGACCGCCGTCGGCCGGCCAGCCGGGTACGGGAGCCACCAGCATCCGGCGGACGAGCGCCGGCTGCTCCAGGATCTCGGCGCAGATGTGCTCTCCGGCGAGCGCTCCCGGTGCGTCATGTAAAGGGTGTGTCATTCGAGCTCCGCCGGGCCCCCGGAACGCCGCAACAGATGGCCGTCGCGGCCGTCGGTTGGCTGGCAGCTGGCGCCTAACGTGTTAGAATCCGCAGCTTAACGCGTTCGTCATGGGTGCGCCAGCGAGGTGCGCCGCGAGGCGCCCGGGACGCGCGCCGGGATCCACAGGGGGTACCACGCTGTAATCCGTCGTGAGTCCCCCCGGGGGTCCGCCTGGGTCGCCGCCCCCGGCCACGCCAACTCCGGCAACAGCCTGCGCTCGCAGCCCACCGAGAAAGGTCCCGCGATGCCTGGAACCAGCCTCGCACGCCACTCCGTCCGCTCCATCCACCTCCGTCTCGTGCCGCTCATCGGTTGCGCCGTGCTCGGCGCCTGCTGGCTCGCGGCGGTCGCGCCACCCGCGACGGCGAGCTCCATGTGGCGCCCGGTCGATGCGCTGCGCTACTTCGTCGACGGCGAGGTCGACTACGCCAGCCGGATCTACCGCGGCGTCGGGCGCTATCTCGTGCGGCCCTCGGAGGGCGATCAGGTCTACGTGCTGTCGACCCGCGAGGAGACGGTGGTGGCGCTGCCGGCTGCGGCGGTCACCTTGGGCGACGGGGAGGTCACGCTCGACGAGGCGACGCTGGCGGGGGCGACGGCGAACGGCTCCTTCACCAAGGAGGATCGCGGGCGCTGGCTGCGCTGGCAGAGCGGCGAGACGGCGATGGCCGTCGGTCCGAAACCCGAGCTCGTCGGCGTCGCGACGCTCGAGCAGGTGCTCGGGGAGAAGGCGGAGTACGGCGAGAAGGTCGAGGCCTACGAGCCGGATCCGGAGATGCTCGAGACCATCGAGAAGAGCGCCGATGGATTCGACTTCGTGGTCGGCTTCGGGACCTGGTGCCCGGTCTGCGCCGAGTGGACGCCGCGCTTCATCAAGACGATCGAGAGCGCCGGCATCGATTCGACGCGACTCACCTTCGTGTCCACCGACCCCGAGCTCACCAAGCCGGCCGAATCGCTCGAACACTACGGGATCGACGGCGTACCGGTCTTCATCGTCATGCGCGACGGGACAGAGGTCGGTCGCATCGACCTGGGTGACATCGATCGGGATCCGAGCGTGTCGATCGAGTCGCATCTGGCGCGGGTCTTGAACGGGCAGGGTTCGTAGGGCGCGGGCCGCGGGCGCGGGTCGCGAGCACGGGCCGCGAGTGCGCGCCGCGAACGCGCCCCGCGAGTGCGCGCCGCGAACGCGCCCCGCGAGTGCGCGCCGGCAGACACGCGCCGGCGGTCGCGCGACGTGGGATCGCAGCGCCGGCCGACGGGAGGAACACAGGCAGTGCAGGAGGCGTCCGGGACCCTACGGGTGGGGCGTGGCTGGTGGTGGCTGGGGCATCTCGCGCGGATCGCGCTCGGCATCGTGCTCTTGATCGCCAGCCTGGTGAAGGCCGCGGACCTACCGCTGTTCGCCGAGCAGATCGCCGGCTACCAGATCCTGCCGGTGCTGGCGCCGTTCCTGGCGCGGGCCTTCGTCGTGATCGAGCTGGTGCTCGCCGCCGGGCTGCTGTCCGGCTGGCGACCGCGCTGGAGCCTGACCGCCACCGCGGCGCTCATGCTCCTCTTCATCGTGGTCGTCGTGTATGCCTGGACGCAGGGCTACGAGGGCGCCTGCGGCTGCTTCGGCACGCGCGGCTCGCGCGGACCGCTCGGAGTCGTGCTCGAGGATTCGCTGTTCATCGCCCTGGCGGTGATCGGCCTGCGCGGCCTGCGGCACGTGAGCGGGCGCCGTCCGTGGCAGGCAGGGGCGGTCGTGGCCGGCCTGGTGGTCGGTCTCGTGGCGCCGCTGGTGGCCGGCACGCTGCCGATCGACGGATTCGTCACCGATGCGCGCCCGGGCCAGCCCTTCGACAAGATCGTCCTCGAGGGTTTTTCCGGTGATCCCGAGCAGGGCACCTATCTCTTCGCGCTGCTCGATCCCACCGACCCCGCCTCGGCGAACGCCGTGTCGTCGCTCGACGAGCTGGTCGAGCAGACCGACGGATCGCCGACCGTGGTCGGCGTGATCCAGGGGACCAACGACGACCTCGTCGGTTTCATGTTCGAGCACGATCCCTTCTTCGAGCTGGCGCACGTGCCGCGCGCCGGGCTGCGCCGCTTCTACCGCGAGCTGCCGGTCTACCTGCTGGTCGAGGACGGGGTGATCCGGCGCGCATGGTTCGAGCGCGTGCCGGAGGCGACGGCGCTCCAAGCGCGCTCGAGCACGTGAGGGCAGCCGGGCGGAGTTCCCACTAGAGCGTGCGACGGGTGTGCGCCGTCGCACCGGCGAGTCGCGCCGGCGATAGCGGATCGGCGATCGCGTCGCGCGCACGGTCGTCGGTCGTCGACGGCACGTCGCCCGGCGGGATGGCGGGCGCGGCCAGCAGCAGGCGCGCGGCGCGCCGCCCGACCTCCCAGGACGTGGTCACCCCGTGTCCGCCGAGTGCCGCCACCCAGAAGAGCGCCGGCTGCCGCGGATCGAAGCCGATCACGAAGCGCCTGTCCGGGGCGAAGGTGCGCTGTCCTGCCCAGCGGTGCGCGATCGACAGGTCGCGGGTGATGGCGCGCAGCCCGGGTTGCAGGCGATCGACCTTGTCGACGAGGAGCTCGAACGCGCCCCAGCGCTCGGTATAGTCACCCGGCGTGCGACGCGACTCGTCGCACGGGCAGATCAGCAGCCCACCGGACTCCGGCCGGAAGTAGAGACCGTGCTCGACGTCCCAGATGAACGGCCACTCGGGATCGACGCGCGGGTCGGGATCGGTGACGAACAGGTGCCGGAGGAGCGGCTCGAGCGGCAGGTCGCCGAGCACGCCCGCCCAGGCGCCGGCGGCGTTGACGACGGTGCCGGCGCGCAGCGCCCCGCGGTCGGTGTCGAGCTCGAGGCCGCCCTCGATCGGGCGCCAGCCGTGCACGGTGGTCGAGAAGCGCACGTCCTGGCCGCGCAGGTAGTGGGCGAGGAGCGCCGCGACGTCGACGACGCCGTCGGTCGGCGTGTGGACTCCGGTCCCCCGGGCGGCCGGCACGAATGACGCCACGTCGACCTGCTCGTCGGGCCGCCCCGTACCGACGAGCAGCGAGCCCACCGGCCGGAATGGCACCGGCAGCTCGTGGGCGATGGCATGCGCGCCGGCCGATGCAAACGGCTGCAGGGCGGCGTCGCCGAGGCGCGAGCGCACGAGTGCGGCGTTGCGCCCCGAGGCATGCACCCCTGCGACCCGTTCGCGCTCGAGGAGGATGATGCTCCGCTCGCCGAGCTGGTGCAGGTGATAGGCGGTGGAGGCGCCGGCGAGTCCG
>JASFRE010000068.1:0-12762 GCA_050115055.1 Candidatus Eiseniibacteriota bacterium
ACCGACGCGTTCCCGGTCGGGTGACAGCACCTGCAGTACGCCACGACGCACGCACTGCGCCACGATCGAATGCATGGACGGACGCCATGGCTGGACGATCATTGCGCGCACGCAACGTAGCGCTCAATGATCGACCGCCCATCATGTCACGTCGCGCACAGCCGCCAGGCGCGCTGCTGCAATTCTCGCGTCGATCGCTCAGGAATTGCCCACCTGGCGGCAACGCGCTCGGTCTGGTACGGGAGACGGCCACCGACGACCGACCCTCACCGCCCCGAACACACCACCGGAGCCGGGCCGGACCGACCACCGGCGGCAACGGCGGCAACGGCGGCCGGATCGTACCCGACCGACCTCACCGGTCGTCGCGGTCGCCCGGCGCCGTCTCGGCGCCGTCCGCCCGCTGGTCGTGCGCCCACCGCTCGACCTCGGCGGCCAGCACGTCGGCGATCTCGTCCTCGCTCGCCTGGACCCGCCCCACGACCTTGCCGTCGCGATAGAGCAGACCGCCGCGGCCCCCGGCCGCGAACCCGAGCTGGGCCTCGGCGGCCTCACCCGGTCCATTGACCGCGCAACCCATGACCGCGACATCGACCGCGTACGGCAGCGTGCCGATCCGGCGCTCGACGGCGTCGGCCACGCGCTCGACGTCGATCTCCGTGCGGCCGCAGCTCGGGCAGGCGATGACGTTGACGCCGGGCGGCCGCAGCCCGAGCGCCCGCAGGATCTGGATGCCGACCAGCACCTCCTCGACCGGATCGGCGGCCAGCGACACCCGGATGGTATCGCCGATGCCCTCGGCCAGCAGGATGCCGAGACCGACCGCCGACTTGATCGATCCCGAGCGGGCGGTGCCGGCCTCGGTGATCCCCAGGTGCAGCGGGACCGGATGACGCTCGGCCATGCACCGGTAGGCAGCCACCGTCATCGGCACGTTGGAGGCCTTGAGACTGACCTTGACGTCGTGGAAGTCGGCCTCCTCGAGCATCCGCAGGTGACGCTCGGCGCTCTCGACCATCGCCTCCGGGGTCGGGCCGCCGTGCGCCTCGAGCAGATCGCGCTCGAGCGAGCCGGCGTTGACGCCGATCCGGATCGGCACCCCACGCGCCTTGGCCTCCTGCGCCACCTCCTGCACCCGGTCACGCCCCCCGATGTTGCCGGGATTGAGGCGCAGGCCGTCGACGCCCGCCTCCAACGCGCGGAGCGCCAGCAGGTAGTTGAAGTGGATGTCGGCGATGAGCGGCAGCGGGCTGGCGGCGCGGATCCGCGCCAGGGCGGCGGCAGCAGCGTTGTCCGGCACCGCCAGGCGCACGATCTCGCCGCCCGCCGCGGCGATCGAGCGGATCTGCTCGGTGGTGGCGCCGACATCGGAGGTGTCGGTCTTGGTCATGGTCTGGACGCTGACCGGCGCGCCGCCGCCGATCTGGACAGGCCCGATGCGGAGCGGGCGCGTCGTGTCGCGGTGCCCGCCGGGCTCGAGGGCATGGGGGCCGCGCGCGGCCGGCCCGCTGCCGGTCGCCCCGGGACGGCGGGCGACGCGCTCCGGACCGACCTGCGGCCGGATGGCGATGCGGCGGGGCTCGGGTCGTTCTCGGACGGGTTCGCTCATCGTTCTGGACACTCCGGAGTCGGCAGCCGCGGGCACGGCCCGGGACGCCGCGGTATCCGGCGGCGTCTGGCCGGCATGCAGCGGGGGGTCAACCTGGAGTCACCGGCTCGCAACGCGGGCCGGCCACCCGCTCATCGCCCGAGCGCCGTGTGAAGCCGCTCTGGTCGAGGTGCTCGAGCAGCGGCACGGCGTACTTGCGACTCAGCCCGAACATCTCCTTGAGATCCGCCACGGTCATCGTCGGTTGCCGTGCAAAGTGCGCCGCCACGGTGGATTCGACGCGCGCCACCTGCTCCCGCGTGTAGTAGAGGTCGGGGGTGAGGCGCACGATCTCGCCGGCCGCCGTCAGATAGGCCAGGAGCTCCTCCGGATCGCGGGCGGTGGCCAGCGCGCCGTCGAGCTGGGCCCGGAGCGGCACCGTGAGACCGGTCGCCTCGAGGCCGCCCTTGAAGGCATCGGCGGCCTGCCGCTCGCGCGCCGGCAGCTCGATCTCCGCGCCGCCCGCCCGCACGCGCTCCTGGCGCAGCCACAGGCGACCGTCGGCCACGAGTGCCTGCACCGCCGCGTCGACGGCGTCCGGAGCCAGGCGGTCCCGGTAGCGGCTGCGCAGCTCGCCGAGCTGGATGCCGTAGCGCAGCGGGAAGCGGGTCTCGTACTCGCGGGCGGCCCTCACCAGGAGCTCGTCGATCGCCGCCCGCCAGCCGGACTCGACCCAGCGCCCCTTCCCGAGCGGCGCCACCCGGCCACCGGCGGCCAGCTGCTCGAGCTCCGCCTCGACCTCCTCGGCGCTCGCCCCGCTCTGGGCGGCCAGCTCGGTGGCCGTCAGCCCGCGCGGCGGGCGGCCGGCCAGGGCTGCCAGCAGCCGTTCGGCCAGGGTGCCCGACTCCCGCATCTCGAGCTCGGTCACGGCGTGCGCGTCCGAGCGCCGGCGCTTGCGGGCGCCGGCCTCGATGACGCGGCCGCCACCGACGGTGCGGATCGGCGAGTAACGGCGCACCACGAAGCGGTCGCCGCGCGTCGCCAGCACCGGCTCCTCGAGCCGGATCTGCGCCACGGAGCTCTCCCCCGGCGGCAGTGCGTCGCCTCCGAACAACGTCACCCGGCCGTAGACCTCTGCTGCGCCAAGATGGAAGCGCAGCCGCTGGCGCTGGCGGATCGGCTTCTCCTCAGTGTCGACGGTGCGGAGTCGCACGTCGACGATCGAGGTCTCCGGGTAGGCGCCGCTGGCCACCACCCATTGACCGCGGCGGATGGCGTCCCGGTGGACACCGTGCAGGGCCAGTGCCAGCCGCGAGCCGGCGGTGCCCACCGGCACCTTGCGGCCATGGCTCTGGATCTGCCGGATGCGCGTCGGGCGGCCGCCGGGCACGATCTCGACCCGGTCGCCCTCGCTGAAGCTCCCCTCCCAGAGGGTGCCGGTGACGACGGTCCCGAAGCCCTCCATGGTGAAACAGCGGTCGATCGGCAGCCGCGGCTGACCGGCCGCCGGGCGCTCCGGGACCTCGGCGGCGACCCCCTCGAGGGCCTCGATGACCGCCTCCCGGCCCTCGCCGGTCACCGACGACACGCGGACCATCGGCCACTCCGCGAACGCCGTTCCCGCCAGGTACTCGCGCACGTCCTCCTCGGCCAGCTCGGCGAGCTCGGGGTCGACCATGTCGATCTTGGTCATGACCACGACGCCGCGCTCGACGCCCAGGAGGTCGAGGATCTGACCGTGCTCGACGGTCTGCGGCATGACCCCCTCGTCGGCCGCCACCACGAGCAGCACGAAGTCGATGCCGCCCGCCCCCGCCAGCATGTGCTTGACGAAGCGTTCGTGGCCGGGAACGTCGACGATCCCCAGGCGAGTCCCCGACGGCAGGTCCAGATGGGTGAAGCCGAGCTCGATCGAGATGCCGCGCTCGCGCTCCTCCTTCAGGCGATCGGTATCGACCCCGGTCAAGAGGCGAATCAGCGCCGTCTTGCCGTGATCGACGTGGCCCGAGGTGCCCATGATGAGGTGGCGCGAGCTCATGGCGGCAGTCTAGCACAGGCCCTCGCAGCAGCCCGCGACCGGCCAGCCGGGAACAGCTGTTCCGGCGGTCACCGTTTCATCCTGCCTTCATCATCTCTTCACGGGCCTCCAGGAGGCGGTTGGCGCCGTTCCGACGCGCTCTTGGCCCAGCGCCCGCACGGAAGACACGGCCCCGTCGCGGTAATTCTTAACGGACCCGTCATTCTGCTCTCACATTCGCTCCCTAGTATCGCCGACGTCCACCGAGGACACGCCGCGACGTTCCATCCTGGTTCCCGCGAGGCCGGCCGACCTTCTCCGCCTGCGGCAGCGATCTCTTGGACGTTCGCGGCCGGCCTGGCCCGACAACGTGCGCCTCTAGGAGGTACCTTCAACATGCTCTCTCGGCTGGAGACCCTTCGCATCGCAGCCTTCGGGATTGCGCTGGTGAGCTTGCTGGTCGTCGGCCCGGCGACCGCCCAAGAGCCGGACGGCATCGATCTGGTGTTCGACGGCAACTGCCTGTGGCCGGACATCGCAGGGGGCTCGCCGTACAACACCGATTCCGGTGGCGCGAGCTGCCCGAGCGGCACCTTCGACACGCCGAAGCTCGTCCAGGTCTACTACGAGCACAACGCCATCCTCGACCCGTCGCTGGTCGATCCGTTCAATCTCGCCGACCCGGACTTCTCGCCGACCGCCGACAGCCCGGTGCTTTGCAAGGACCCGGTCACCGGGATGGACAACATGCCCGACTCGCTGGGCGTGGTGCTCGTGTCGGAGATCGATCCATTCTTCGACACCGTGAGCTACGTCGGTGCCCTGGACTACACGGGCGGCGTGGCGGTCGACGACTGGACCAAGGGCTGGACCTACCACAACTACGACGGCGGCCAGGGCCGTACCGATATCCCGGCGCTGCCTCATGTCCAGTACACGCTGGCCGACTCGATCACCGTCGACACCGTCTGGGACGGCTCGCAGTCGGTCTACGAGCTGTACGGTCGCGTGCAGGTGACCAATGGCGCGACGCTGACCATCCTGCCGGGCACGGTCATCCTCGGCATGCCGGGCACCGACGCGTTCCTCGCCATCCAGCGCGACGCCAAGGTCATCGCCAACGGCACCCGCGAGCTGCCGATCATCTTCACCTCCGGTGCCGACTATACCCAGGGCCTGCAGACACCGGGTGACTGGGGTGGCATCGTCACTCACGGTCGCGCCATCGCCAACTGCGGGAGCGGCGGCGCCGTCCCGGGCTGCAACTCGACCGCCACCGGTCAGGACTGCCTGTCCGAGGGTGACGAGGGTCCGGCCGGCCAGGGTGCCTGGTTCGGCGGCAGCGTCGAGGATGACTCGAGCGGCTCGTTCGAGTACTGCCGCATCGAGTACTCGGGTCGTGAGATCGCCCCGAACAACGAGCTGAACTGCTGGACCTGGAACGCCGTGGGCCGCGAGACCCACTACGACTACCTCCAGGCCTTCGGCGGCACGGATGACGGCTTCGAGTGGTTCGGCGGCAACGCCCAGGTCAAGCACCTGGTCTCGATCGCCAACCAGGACGACAATCTCGACTGGCAGATGGGCTTCCGCGGCAAGGTGCAGTACGCCGTCGTGCTGCAGGTCGCCGACTTCGGCGGTGACAAGGGGATCGAGTCGGACAACAACGAGTTCAACTTCGAGTGTCCGGGCCGCTCGAACCCGATGCTGTCGAACCTGACGCTGATCGGTTCGGATGCCGGTGCCGATGGCATCCACCATCGCCGTGGCACCGCCGCGCTGGTCGTCAACTCGGTCATCACGCACTGGCCGTCCAACTGCTACCGCGTGCAGCACACCGAGACCTTCGACAACTGCATGGGTCAGAACCCGCTGCCGATGTTCGACTGCGGCGTGATCGGCGTGGCCGACGCCGGCGCTCCTTCGATCCCGGGCTTCGTCATCGCCGCCGCGCCGAACCCGGTGTTCGCGTCGTCGACCTTCACCTTCAACCTGACCGATGAGACCGACGTCCGCCTGAGCGTCTATGACGCCACCGGCCGCCTGGTCGACCAGGTCTTCCAGGGCCATCTCGGCGCTGGCAATCACGCGCTCGACTGGACGCCGGGCAGCGTCACCTCGGGCGTCTACTACTACAAGGCCGTGGCCGGCTCGCAGCAGGCCTCGGGCAAGCTCCTCGTCCTCGACTGATCCTGGGGACCGAGCGACTCCGCAGACGCGTCGCCTGAGAGGCGCGCGCTGGATGGGACGGCACCCGCTACCCCACCCGCGCGCGCCTCATGGCCGCCGGGCGACGCACCGTCACCACCCACCGTCCGGCTCATCGCTTGGGGGAGCATGAGACGGACCGGGGAGGAACCCAAACAAGATGAATCGAGAGATTGCGCACAGGATCCCATCGCCTCGCCTCGTTCTCTTTTGCATCTCCCTCGTCTGCCTCGCAGCCCTCGCCGCCGGCGGCTGGACCCCGGCACACGCCCAGTCCCACGCCGGCAGCGTCGATTTCGACGCTTCGAAGGGCGTCATCGCCGGCACCGTGACCGACAGGGAGTTCGGTGACGTCCTGCCCCGCGCCAACATCGTCTTCCATCGCATCGTGAACGGTGAGCGCGAGTTCGCCAACGGCACCATCACCTGGGACGAGGGGACGTTCGAGTACCAGCTCGAGCCGGGCAGCTACGAGGTGTCGTTCATGTACGTGGGCTACGAGACCCTCGTCGTCCCGGTCGAGATCCGGGCGGGACGCCGCACCGAGCTCGAGGTCGGCCTGGTCATCGAGGCCATCGAGGAGGAGGCGATCGAGGTCGAGCGCATGGCGCCCGAGGACTCCGAGGCGGGAGCACTCGTCAGGCAGCGCGAGGCCCCGGTGGTCAGCGAGACCGTGACCAGCGAGCAGATCGGCAAGACCACCGACTCGAACGCCGCCGACGCCCTCGAGCGCGTCACCGGTCTCTCGGTCGTCGACGGCAAGTTCGTCTTCGTGCGCGGCCTCGGCGACCGCTACAGCCAGACCCAGATCAACGACGCCGCGATCGGCTCGCCCGAGCCCAACAAGCGCACCGTGCCGCTCGACATCATTCCGTCGGGGCTCCTCGACAACGTCTACATCCAGAAGACCTACTCGCCGGACATGGACGCCGAGTTCGGTGGCGGCGTCATCAACGTCAACACCAAGGACTTCGTCGACCGCCGGGTGCTCAGGCACAGCGTCTCGCTCGGCTACTCGAGCGGCGCCGCGTCCCTCGGCCGACTTACCTACGACGGCGGCGGCTTCTCGGACTTCCTGGGCTACGACGACGGCACCCGCGCCCTGCCGCAGTCGTTCATGGACGCCGGGATGCTCAACCAGGCCAACTACACCCTCGAGCAGCTGAACGGCTTCCGCGACCAGCTCACGAACATCTGGACACCCCACCGCTCGGGTTCCCGGCCCAACGCCTCCTATTCAGGCGAGTTCGCCGACCGGTACCAGGTTTTGGACCGCGATCTCGGCGTCGTGGTGTCGGGTTCCTTCGCCAATGGCGTCACCACGCGCCAGCTCAGCAAGAACGACTATCGCGAGTTCAACGAGCAGACGGGCACCGCATCCCCGGAATCGGAGCACGAGGTCCTGGACTCGAAGGAGTCGGTGCGCTTCGGGATTACCAACGCGCTCCACTACCGGCTGAGCCAGGGCACGCTGCTCAAGACCAATCTGGTGCTGACCCGGACCACAGACAACCGTGCGGCCATCAGCGAGGGTTACGACTACGATCACGGTCGCTTCCAGCGCCTCTACTCGCTCGCCTTCGAGGAGCGGAACATGCTTTCCGGGTCGATCACCGTCGACCACGAGCTGCCGCTCGATTCAAAGCTGGACTGGCAGGTCGGCTACTCGCAGGCATTCCGCGAGGAGCCGGATCGCCGCGAGGTGCTCTACGAGAAGGTGAGCGAGGACGACTCGTTCGAGATCTCGAAGCGCGGCGGCATCAAGCCGGTCGAGCGGCTGTTTGGCGACACCGAGGAGTACGTGCGGACCGCCCGCGTCAACTTCGAGATGCCGGTCGTGCGCACCTCCAGCTTCCAGAACGCGCTCAAGGTCGGTCTGTCGATCCGAGATCGCCTGCGGTCCGAGGAGTACCGGCGCTTCAATCTCTGGTGCCCGCCGCCGTTCTCGCGTTGCGGGGACCTGGCCAACGAGCTCGAGGTGACGCTCACCGACCCGGATGCCGAGGGTCGCTGGCGCTTCGAGGAGTTCACGGTCGGCGACGATCGCTACAGCGGCTCGCACCAGGTGCGGGCGGCCTACGGCCAGTTCGACATGAACCTGACCGATCCTCTCACCCGGTTGCCGCTGCGGCTCGCGGTCGGCGCCCGCTTCGAGGACTCGGACCAGGAGGTGCGCGTCCCCGGTCGTGCCGTGGTCGCCTCGAACCACGATGACGATTGGGCGCCGGCCGCCAACGCCACCTGGGCCCTGTCGAACCGCCAGAACCTGCGTCTGAGCTACAGCGAGACCCTGAACCGCCCGGAGCTTCGCGAGCTCGCCCCGCTGCGCTACTTCGACTGGGAAACCGAGCAGCTCGAGCAGGGCAATACGGAGCTCGAGCAGGCCCGGCTCAAGAACTACGACGTGCGCTGGGAGTTCTACCCCGGCACCGGCGAGTACCTGGGAGCCGCGTTCTTCTACAAGGATCTTCAGGGAGCCATCAACAAGGTCCTCGGTGCCACGACCGGCAACTTCATCACGACGCCGCAGAACGGCGACTCGGGGCTGCTGCGGGGCATCGAGCTCGAGTTCAGGGGCCCCGTGTCGCACCTCTGGTGGGGCATGGACCGGCTGACCCTCGGCCACCTCGGGGAGTCGCCCGGCTTCCTGCGCCGCATGGGGCTGTCCGCCAACTACAGCCTCATCCATTCGGAGACCAACACACCGCCGCCCGGAGCGACCGACTCGAGCATCCTGCAGCACACACCGCTGCTCGGGCAGTCCTCCTACACGCTCAACCTGGGCCTCTACCAGACGGTCGACGTCTTCGATCTGTCGCTGCTCTACAAGGCCTTCGGCGAGCGCCTCGACCGCATCTACTCGCTCGGCACCGACGTGAGCGGCGACATCTACGAGCTGCCGGTCAAGTCGCTCGATGCCACGGTCGCCTGGAACTACCGGCGCGACCTCAAGATCAAGCTCGCGGCAGAGAACCTCCTCGACGACGCGCAGGAGTTCATCTTCGGCGACACGGAGACGGACTCCGGTCTCGTCGCCCGCCGCTGGCTGCCCGGTCGCAAGGTCAGCCTGTCCATCTCGTACAACCGATGAGGGAGAACACAGCCATGACGAGCAACACGACGAGCCGATGGTTGCTGGGCGCCATCATCGGGCTGGCGGCGGTGACCGCGGTGACCATCGCGGGCCTGCGCAGCCCGGTCTCCAACGCGAAGGAAACGGCCACGCCAGCCGCCACGGCCGCCCAGTCCACCGAGGCGTCCGCTGGCGACGCGATGCTGGCGATGGCGCCGGATGGCGCCGCGGAGGTGCTGAACGGACATCCGCGCTACCCGACCCCGGACGATCCGGAGTGGGACGACTATCAGGCGATGATGGCGCATCCCATGTTCCACACCACGCTCTCCGGTCAGCCGGGCTACCGGCGACCGTACGATCCGGACTGGCGTGCCGTGGTGACCGGCAAGCGCGCGGTGGAGCCGCTGCCCGACGAGATCGAGTTCGACGGGGGGGAGAAGACCCTCGACGACCTCGGTCGGCGCATCGTCGACGCGCTGAACGCCGAGGACTCGGATCATCTGAACGTCCTGCGCATCAATCGCCGGGAGTTCGAGACCATCCTCTGGCCCGAGTTTCCCCAGAGCCGCCCGTTCGCCGGCATCCCTGGCGACGAGGCCTACATGTTCCACTTCGCCAAGTGCCGGAGCGGCTCGCGCAAGGCGATCCGCCAGCACGGCGGCAAGGGCTACGAGTACCTCGGGATCGAGACCGGGTCCGTCGACACCTGGACCAACTTCATGCTCTACGAGGACGTGATCATTCGCGTGCGTGACCCGCAGAGTCGTGAGGAGCACCGCCTCGACTTTGTCCCGACCATCGCCAAGCGGAACGGACATTTCAAGGTGTACCTCTACGACGACTAGACCGAGGGTCGGTCTCTGTGGGTTCAAGGCGCAGGACCCCCCCACAACGGATCCTGCGCTCGTCCAAGGCCGGGGGTCTCTGTGCGCACCCCCGGCCGCGGGCTTTTCGGGGCGAGGCTCGGGGGCGGCGGGCGAGCCTCGGGGACGGGGCGGGCCGTGCCGCTCCCCGGCGCCGCGCGCGTCGCTCAGTCCCGCACGCGCCGCACGCGCGCCCCGAGTCCGGCCAGCTTCTCCTCGATGCGTTCGTAGCCGCGGTCGATGTGGTAGACCCGCGCCACGCGCGTGGTGCCGCGAGCGACCAGACCGGCGAGGACGAGCGCCGCCGAGGCGCGGAGGTCGGAGGCCATGACCGGCGCCGCCTCGAGACGCTCGACGCCGTCGATCGTCGCCTCGCCATCCTCGACACGGATGCGCGCGCCGAGGCGCATCAGCTCTGGCACGTGCTTGAAGCGGTCGGGGTAGATCGTCTCGCGGATCAGGCTGGCGCCGCGACCGAGCGCCGCCAGCGCCATGAGCTGGGCCTGCAGGTCGGTGGCGAGCCCCGGATAGGGTGCGGTGTGCACCACCACCGGGTTGGGGCGGCGGCCGCCCGTCACCTCGATCCAGTCCGGACCGATCTCGACCTGGATCCCCATGCGTTCGAGGGCGTCCAGGAGCGCGGTCAGATGGCCCGGTTCGGCCCCGTCGACACGCACCCGGCCACGCGCCATGGCACCCGCGATCAGGTAGGTGCCGGCCTCGATGCGGTCCGGGATGACGGTTCGCGTCGCCGGTCGCAGGTCCGGCACGCCGTCGATCCGCAGCGTGCGCGTGCCGACTCCCTCGATGCGCGCCCCCATGGCGTTCAGGAAACCGGCCAGAGCATCGATCTCCGGCTCGACGGCGGCGTTCCGGAGCACCGTGCGTCCCTCCGCCAGCACCGCCGCCATGAGCACGTTGCCGGTCGCGCCGACCGACGAGATCGGGAACTCGAATTCGGCGCCGCGCAGCCGCTCGGCCCGCGCCACGATGTACCCGCCCTCGAGCTCGACCTCGGCACCCAGGGCCTCCATGCCGCGCAGGTGCAGATCGACCGGTCGCGGCCCCCACGCGCAGCCGCCGGGCAGCGAGACCTCGGCGTGACCGAAGCGCGCGAGCAGCGGTCCCAGCACGTAGACCGAGGCGCGCATGGTCTTGACCAGCTCGTAGGGGGCGCAGAGCGACTCGCAGGCGGTGGCGTCGACCGTCAGCGTCTGCCGCTCGATCGTCGTCTCGACACCGATCGTGCGCAGCACCAGCGCCATGGTGCGCACGTCGCGCAACGCCGGCACGTTGTGCAGGGTCGAGACACCGGGGGCCAGCAGCGCGGCGGCCATCATGGGTAGCGCTGCGTTCTTGGCTCCCGAGATCCGGACGATGCCGTCGAGAGTCTGTCCACCATCGACGAGCAGGGCGTCCATCGGCAGCTCGAGCCTCGGGATGGGGCGGGTGGGCGCGGCGCGGGAGCCGCTCGTGGTCGGATTCGGGGTCATCGGGGCTCCTCGGCGGCGACAGCGGCGGCCGCCACACCGGTCGCGACCTCACCGCGCGGACGGTGTTGCGCACCGCCAGCTGCGACATGGTGGTGGCCATCAGCAGGCGCCACCGGGATGTCCGTCGAGAGTGGCAGAGCCCGCCCCCGGCGGGCAAGCGCTATCGAACCCATCGCCCGGGCTGGCCTCGCCCCCGGCAATCGCCTATCCTGCCCCGGAGGCGCCGGTCGCCGCCGGCCGGATGCAAGCCCCCGATCGACCGGCGCGACGGCCCCCTGCGGCAACGGCGGGCAGCGAGCTTGCCGCCCGTGAGGCTCCACCGCCAGCGAGGTTCCGATGTATCGCGGTCAGACGGTCACGGTCGTCATTCCGGCGCACGACGAGGAGCGTCTGATCGGTGGCGTGATCGAGACCGTGCCGTCGTTTGTCGACCGGATCGTGGTCGTCGATGACGCCAGCACCGATCGCACGGTCGATATCGTGCGTGAGCACGCAAGCGCCGATCCGGAGCGCGTCGTCCTGATCCAGCTCCCGGTGAACCAGGGAGTCGGCGGTGCCGTCGCTGCCGGCTATGCGCATGCCCGTGACCAGGCGAGCGACCTGACCGTCGTCATGGCCGGCGACGCGCAGATGGACCCGGACGACATGCCGCGGCTCCTGGACCCGATCGTCGACGGAGCCGCGGACTACACCAAGGGCAACCGGCTGCTTCACGGTGAGGCCTGGCGGATGATCCCGCGAATCCGCTACCTGGGGAACTCGGGGTTGAGCCTCCTCACCAAGGTCGCCTCCGGTTACTGGCACATCGCAGACAGCCAGACCGGCTACACGGCGGCCTCCCTCGCGGTGCTGCGGACCCTCGTCCTCGGCGAGATCTACAAGCGCTACGGAATGCCGAACGACCTGCTCGTCAAGCTCAACATCGATGACTTTCGGGTCGCCGATGTCCATGTGCACCCGGTCTACAATGTCGGTGAACGCTCGGGGCTTCGCATCGGCAAGGTCTTCTTCACGATCCCGCTCCTGCTCGCCCGCCTCTTCCTGCAGCGACTGGTCCGCAAGTACGTGATCCGCGACTTCCACCCCCTGGTGCTCTTCTATGCACTCGGTATCCTGCTGCTATTCGCCGATGTCGGTTTCGCCGTGCGGCTCCTGGTGCTGTGGGCGCGTGACGGGCACGTCCCGCCGATCACCGCGCTCGCGGTGCTGTTCTGCACCGTGACCGGTCTCCAGTCGCTCCTCTTCGCCATGCTATTCGACATGCAGGCCAACCAGCACCTCAAGGTACCGACCGTGGTCGACCGGACAGGTCACGGGACGTCCGCGACGGAGGCTGCGGCCGCAGGCGGCGATGCCGGGCGTTCCCCGACGACGTGACGCGCCAGACTCTCGATCCGGTCGACCTCGAGGAGCGGACACCGGGCGGTGCCACGAGCCCGGCCACCGACGCGACGCAGCCGTCGACGAGGCGGATGGTCAGCAAGCTGCAGGACGTTGCCAGCCGTCCGCCCGTCACG
>JASFRE010000069.1:0-12644 GCA_050115055.1 Candidatus Eiseniibacteriota bacterium
GTAGGTATGTCGCGGCAGATCGTCCTGCTTGGTGACGACCGGCTTGTCGTCGGCGAGGGTGGGGGCGGCGAACGCCGCGAGGCCGATCACGGCCAGACAGATGGCGAAGACGGTGACGGTGCCGGCGGGGCAAGCGGCGGCGGGCACCGGTGATAGCGTCTGCATGTGCATGGCGAGGCTCCTGCCGGGAGGGCGGCCGCGCGGGATGGGGTCGTGGGACGCGCTCCCCGTGGATACGGGATGTCGATGAGGTCGCTGGCCGGTCACCGGGTCGTCGCGACCCGGGCGCGGCGCAGGGCAGGGAGCATAGCGCGTCCGGCGGCGGGCGTCAGCCGCGGGGAATGCTCCGGGAGACCCCTATCGCAGCAGCACGAGGCGGCGGACCACGACGTCGCCGCCGGCCTCGATGCGGAGGAAGTACACGCCGCTGGCGATTGCACGGCCACGCTGATCACGGAGGTCCCAGCCGAGCCGGTGGCGTCCGGCCTCCAGCGACGCCCCGAGGAGGGTCCGGACCAGCCGTCCGCTGGTATCGTAGGCGCGCACGTGGACCGGCTGGCGCGAGGGCAGGACGAGCGAGAGCTCGGGCAGCTCACGGCCGGCGAGCACCGGCGTGGGTCGGACCGTACCGACGACGAGGCGCGCCACCGGCGGTACGCTGACCCGGATCGGCCCCAGGCTCTGCCGGAGCCCCGAGCGCTCGATCGCCTCGATGCGGTAGTCGTAGGTGGAGCCGGCGACCGTGCCGGTGTCCAGATAGGTCATCTCGCGCGCCGGTGGCAGCGGTGACGCATTGAGCCGCACCGCGTCACCGCCCTCGATGGTGGCTCGCAGGACGTCGAAGCCGACGAGGTCGGCGATCCCGGCTGCCCGCCACGCGAGATGCACTCCGTCGGCGCCTGCCGTCGCCACGAGCCCCGACAGGACGACGGGATTGGGATCCTCGATGCAGCGCGTCGGCACCACGATGCACTGACCGCGGTATTCGTCCCAACCCTGCCAGTCCAGGGTGCCCGCGTCGCCGAATACGACGCGTTCGCCGTCCACCGCAACTCGCGTCCCGCGGAATTCGCCGCTGACCGTCCCGACCTGGTGTGGTGCGGCCGGGTCGGCGATGTTCACGACCGCGAGGCCTTCCAGAGTCGCCACGTACGCCGTCTCGCCGGCGACGACGAGGTCCACGGGACGCGCCAGGACCAGCGCCGCCACGGCGGTCGAGACGCCGCCGCGGTCCCGCACATCGTGGACGGTCATCCGGTAGGCGTCGCGATCGATGCCGTAGAGATACCCGCCACGAACGGCGATCACGTCCGTGCCGCCGGTGTCATCGATCCATCCCACACCGAACGGCGCGGCCGGCGTCGAGATGTCGACGACCTCGGTCGCCGCGTCCGTGAGGACGTAGGCAAGATCACCATCGCGGGCGATGGCGAGGACCGGCGACGATGGGTGGGTGGCGGCCAGCACCGGCGCGGTCGGGTCGGCCAGATCGACGACGTGCATCGCGTTCGACGCCGGGACGAGAGCCAACTGTGTGTCGGCCGCGTAGCGGCCTGCGTTGACCTCCGGGAGCGCGAGCGTCGCGATCAGCTCCGGAGCCAGCGGCTCGACGAGGTCGAAGATGCGTAAGGAGTCGGTCACGCTCACCATGTAGCTGCCGGACGCGCCCGTGCCGATCGGGATCCCGGGGCTGAACGGTTGGCCGACGATGGCGTGCTCCCCGGTGACGACGTTTCGCGCATACAGGTCGGTCATCGGGTTCTCGAGCCCGGAGATCTCGGTCCAGTAGACGTGGTCGCCGCTCAAGGCGACGTGCGTCACCTGGCCGCTGAGGCCACACGGGATCGTCTCGACGGCGTGGTAGGCACCGACGGGTTGGTGGACGATCTCGACCATGTCGCGGCCGCCTAGCGCCACGAGGTGGTCGCCCCGCGCGACGATCCTGGCCGCCTCCGAGCGCAGGTGGACGGTTTGCACCGGGCCCTCGGCCGAGCCGATCCGCCAGAGGCGCGGCGGCGGCGAGCCCCAGCGGCGCTGCGTGGCGGCGCGCACGAAGAGGACGCCATCCAGGCAGGCGATGTGGATGCTCCAGCCGAAGGTGCCGGCGGCTGGCAGGAACCTCGGCACGGGAGCGGCCGGGTCCGTGACGTCGATGGCGCGCACGTCGCCGAGCACGAACTCGAAGTCGTCGGCGCGGGCGCCGGCGGCGTAGAGACGCCTGGCAGGCGCGTCGAGGGCGAGGTCGGTCACCTCGCGGTTCAGGTCGAGGCTCGAGAGCGCGACCGGCGCCAGGCGGTCGCCGATGTCGAGGATGCGGATGCCGCCGGCCTCCTCGAATGGATCGGGACCGGCGACGCCAACGTAGAGCAGGTCGTCCTCCGCCAGCAGCGATCGGACCTCCATGGCCAGCGAGCCGGCGACCACCGGCGTCGCCGGATCGCGCACGTCGACGAAGAAGATGGCGGTGTCATCGGTGCCGACGTAGAGCGCGTCGTCGCTGCCGGCGAGGCCGACGATCGTGCCGGTGGCCGGGAGGGCGAGTGTGCCGAGGAGCACCGGCTGCACCGGTGTGCCGACATCGACCGACCAGAGGACCCGATCCGGATCGACCACGAAGGCGCGTGTACCGAGAACGCAGATCTTGCCGCCGCCCGTGCCGAGGCCGAGGGCGCCGATCCGCGTGGCGCGACCGCCGTCGAGCTCGTAGACCGCGAGGCCGTCGAGGCAGGCGACGACGAGATGGTGAGCATCCGGCAGGAACGCGGCGTCGCTCGCCCCAGGCTCGATCAGCTGGTCGGAGTAGTGGAAGACCGACTCGTAGGGGAATCCCGACAGACAGGCCGTGCCCTGCACGACCACCGACGTGCCGCAGCGCCAGCTCTCGCCCCGGCTTGCGGTCACGGTGAGCGTGACGTCGTAGGTGCCAGCGGCATCGTAGGCGTGACTCACGTCGGCGCCGTCGGCCACGCCTCCGTCCCCGAACTCCCAGGCGAAGCTCGCGTGCGCGCCGAGGGCGCTCCGTCCGCTCAGCGTCACCGCGTGGTCGGTCAGCGCCTGATACGGGCCGCCCGCATCGCACGGCGGCTCCTCCGACACGATCGCATCGGTCGTGCAGCTCGAGCTCTGCGCGTCGTTGTCGGTCACGGTCAGCATGACGACGTAGTCGTGGAGCGATGCATAGACATGCTCGGCGGTGACCCCCTCGCCGGTCGCCCCGTCCCCGAACTGCCACGTGTAGGCGACGATGGTGCCGCCCGGATCAGACGACCCGGAGCCGTCGAACGTGAACGTCTCTCCGGGCAGGCCGAGGTCCGCCGGCCCCGCATCGCAGACCGGAGGCCCCGTCGCGCGATAGACGAGCGTCGCCGCCGCCGGGCTGTTGCAGGCGTTGTCGGACTCGACCGTGAAGGCGCCGGTGTGGGTGCCGCCGCTCTCCGGTCGCGCGATGACGAGGTACTGGACGACGCTGTCGGGTGGCAGGGTCACCGGAGGTGGCGGACCGACGTGGGAGAGGCCGTGCCCGGTGGTGGTGATCGCCGTGATGTGGAGCTCGGTACCCGGGTCGCCGTCGTTCGAGACCAGGATGGCCCGCCCGGTCCAGCCACCGACGGAGACCGTGCGGAGGTCGATGCTCGACGGGTGGACGCGGATCGAGGGGCACTGGGCGCTGGCGGTCGTGGCGGTCGCCGCCAGAGCCACGGCGAGGAGGTGCAGCAACAGGAGCCAGCCGGCTGGCGCCGCGGGCTTCGCGGAAATCATGGAGCCCTCCTGGAGCACTGCCGTGGGCGCTACCCCCGAGCGGGGCGAGAGCTGACACCATGATAGCATACGCACGGTGTCGCGCGCGGGCAGGAGACCGCGCGAGTCGGTCGAGGTCGGCGTACCCCTACGCCGGTGCCTGCCGCCGCGGCGCCTCGCCGGCCAGGAGCCGCGCGAAGTTGGCCTCGACCTGCGCCTCGAGCGTGTCGACGTCGACGCCGCGCTCCTCGGCGAGGCGCGCCAGCACGCGGCCGATCCAGGCGGGTCGGGCGCTGTCGCCGCCGAACGGCACCGGCGCGTCGGTCTCGGTCAGGAGGAGGTCCGGGTCGACGGTGGCCGCGGTCTCCGCGGCGCGCGGGTCGATGAGCGTCGCCGGTCCGACCGACACGTAGACCCCCGCGGCGTTGGTCTGCCGGATGAGCTTCTTCGATTGCGTGAACCAGTGGAGCTGCGCCGCCAGGCCGGTGCGCTCCTGGAAGGCGATGGCGTGCTCCATGACCTGACGCAGCGCGCGCCGCGAGTGCAGGTTGATCGGCTTGCGATGCGTCGCCGCCAGCTCGAGCTGGCGCTCGAGCCAGCGCGTCTGCCGCGCCTGCTCCTCGACCGTCGTGGCATGCTTCCAGTCGAGCCCGACCTCGCCGAGCATGTCGACCTCGCCCAGGTGCGCCGCCAGGAAGTCGAACGCCTCCTCGGCCGCGTCCTCTTGCAGGTGCGGGATGAGCTGCGGGTGGATGCCGAGCGCCGCGACGACGACGTCCGGAAAGCGCTCGCGAAGCAGGAGGACGCTCCGCATCGATGGGAGATCCTGCGACACGGCGACGATGCGACCGACGCCCGCCTCTCGCGCCTCGCGCACCGCGGCGTCCGGCCTACGGATCTGGTCGAGATGACAGTGGGCATCGATGCGCATCGTGCGTGGCTCTCCTGTGCCGAATGCGTGGGCGGCGCGGCGCCGGGGAGCGTGGCCACCGCCGTCGCGGTCGGGTAGAATGTAGGATCATACCGATCCCCGGGGCGCCCGGCCGCTCGGATTCGCGGTGCCCGGGCTCGTGTCAGCGTGCCGGACCGGCACCTCCCCTGCGCCGTCCCCAGACGAGGCACTCCCATGATCGCCATGCGCCCCCGCATCGTCCGCTGCCCGTCCCGATTCACCCTCACGGCCCTCGCGGTCGCCGTGCTGTCGCTCCCGACCGCAGCCGCCCCCGTCGTCGCCGCGCCGACCGAGGCCGTCGCCGCGCCGACCGAGGCCGCCCTCGACGCCACCGTCGGCGATCCGGTCGTCGTCCGGCTCGTCCAGCCGTCGGTCGGGCTGGCGCGCGAGCTGGCGCGCAAGGACATCGACGTGCTGCTCGCGCTCCCCGATCGGGTCGAGCTCCGTGTCACGCCGGCCGAGCGCGCGCGCCTCGTCGGTCGCGGCATCGCGCTCGAGCCGATCACGCGCGACCTGATGCCGGGCGCCCGCCGCGCCGCCGGTGCGCTGCGCGAGGGCAACCTGGATCCCGAGTACCATACCTCCGACGAGATGCTGAGCGACCTGACCGATCTCGCCGCCACCTACCCGGAGATCTGCACGCTCCACGACATCGGGGACGCGCTGTCCAGGACCTACACCTGGGGCAATTACGACAAGCAGTACGACATCTGGGCGGTCAAGATCTCCGCTAACCCGGGGGTCGACGAGCCCGAGCCGTGCGTCATCTACGACGCGCGCCACCATGCGCGCGAGCCGGTGTCGACGGAGATCGTGCTCTCCGTGGCGCGTTACTTCTGCGAGAACTACGGCTCGCTACCGCTGGTCACCGACGCGGTCAACACGACCGAAATCTGGTGCGTGCCGATGGTCAACCCGGACGGCCATCAGTGGGTCGAGGACGTCGATCCCTGGTGGCGCAAGAACCTGCACGACTACAACGAGAATCACTGGGTCGACGCCGACGAGGGCATCGATCCGAATCGCAACTACGACTGGCACTGGGAGTCGGGCACCTGGTGGTCGCAGACCTACGGCGGTCCGTACGCGTGGAGCGTGCCGGGGGTCGTGGCGATGCGCGATCTGCATCTGGCCCAGCGTCCGTGCATCAACCCCTCCTACCACAGCTACGGCGAGGTCGTGCTCTACCCGTTCGGCTACGGCGTCCTGGCCGAGCCGGCCTGCCTCGAGGTCGCGCAGGAGCTGGGATCGCTGATCGGCTACTCGGTCGAGCAGTCGACCACCAACAACGGCTCGTCGAAGGACTGGGTCTACGGCGCCATCGGCGCCGCCAGCTTCACAGTGGAGACCGCCACCGAGTTCATTCCGAGCGGCACGACGATGCAACAGGTGGTGGCGCAGCTGACCTTGCCGTCGGTCTACATGGCGGTGCGGGCCCACGGCGCGTCGGTCCAGGGGCAGGTCACGGACGCGGTGACCGGTCTGCCGGTGCACGCCTCGATTCACATCCCGGAGATCCACGACGTCTACGGCGAGGGCGAGCTCCGGGACATGGAGACCGAGGTCGCGAGCGGCTACTACTGCCGGGTGCGGCCGGTCGCCGAGGAGACCATCACCCTCCAGGTGTCGGCCGACGGCTACCATCCGCAGACGCTCCAGGCGACGACCGGCGGGACCGCCGCCACCGTCATCGACATCCAGCTCGTGCCGCAGAGCGCCGCGGTCGATCCGGAGGGGAGCGGGGCGTCGGTCGGGCTCGCGACGCGCCTCGGCCCCGGCACGCCCAGCCCGTTCAACCCGAGCACGGTGGTGCCGTTCACGCTGGCTGCCGACAGCGACGTGTCGATCGAGGTCTTCGACGTCGCCGGGCGCGAGGTGGCGACGCTCGTCGACGCGCGGCTCGCCGCCGGTGCGCACGCGGTGCGCTGGGACGGGCGCGACGCGGCCGGTGGCGCGGTGCCGTCCGGGGTCTACCTGGTCCGCATGCGGGCGGGGGCGTTCGAGGGCCGGCAACGCCTGGTGCTGCTCAGATAGGCGAGGCGCCACCGCGGTGTCCACCCCGGTGTCCGCCCCGACGTCCGCCACGGGGCCCGCGGCGGTGGCGGTGGCGGTCGGACGTCCTGTCAGTCCGGGGGATCGAATTCGCCGCAACGCGGCGGCGGTCCCGGCATCTCAACGGTGGAGCGCGGCCGCCGCGCCGCTAACGCAACCTGCTGAAAATGCCCCAGATGCGAGCCATGCTCGATGACCGGGGAAACCGACCATGCCGATGTACGACTACAAGTGCGAGGTGTGTGGCGCGGTCCACGAGGCCTACTCGTTGATGAGCCGCCGCGATCGGGACGATGTCGTCTGCCCCGCCTGCGGGGCGAGCGGCTGCAAGCGCCAGGTCAGCGCCGCGGCGCTGACCGGCGGCGCCGGCGGCACGCGTCCGGCATCGTCGATGCCGCCGCTGCCCACCTGAGGCGTCGGTGGTTGCGGGTGACCGGGTGTCACCCATCGATCCGACCCAGACGTCCGACCGCGGATCGCCGCGCGGTGCGCCCGAGCCGGGGCCTGGCGAGGCACGGCCGCGCGCGCGAACGCGACCCGCGAGAAAGCGACCGACGATCGTGCACGATCTTCTCGTGATGGGCGGCGTCTTCGCCGCCTGGCTCCTGCTGCAGCTGGTGATCCTGCCGCGCCTCGGCGTCTCCACCTGAATGCGCGGCTCCTGCCGGGTCGAGTCTCGACCCGAAGAGCCAGCGGCGCACCGCGCCGCGGACAACGCGGCAGCCGATGCCTGGGCGGCTGACGATGCGCCCGGTGTGGGCGACGCGCGCCCCCGCGCCGGCCGCGAGCCCGCCGGCGCCGGCCGCTGATCGGGCGGCGACCTGCCACCCCGGCACCCCCGTCACCTCGGTCGCCTCGCCCGCCTCGCTCGCCTCGCCCGCCCGTCAACCCAGCATGTGGATCGCCTGCGCGGCGGTGATGATCGTCGCCACGCGGTCGACGTTGCCCTCCGCGCCGTCGTCCGCCGCCGGTCCACGGCCCGCGCCCGCGCCACTGCCCGTGCCCGCGCTGCTGCCCGCGCCGCTGCCCGCGCCGCTGCCGTTCGCCGCGTCGTCCCCGCGCTCTATCGCCGGCCGTGGCGCCTCGCCCAGGAAGACGCGCAGCGTCTCGACGACGCTGTCGCCGAGCGCGTCGAGATGGTAGCCGCCCTCGAGAGAGGCGACGAGCCGGCCCCCCGCGTACTCGTCGGCCAGCGCCGCCACGATCTGCGCCATGGCACCGAAACCAGCGGTCGTGACGTTCATGGCGGCCAGCGGATCGGCGACGTGGGCGTCGAAGCCGGCCGAGACCAGGATCAGGTCGGGCCGGTGCCGGGCGGCGAGCGGCACCAGCATCTGCTCGAACACCCGCCGGTAGCCGTCGTCCCCGGTGCCGGGTGGCAGCGGCACGTTGACCGTCGCCCCCGCCGCGTCACCCGTGCCGATATCGCTCATGCGCCCGGTCCCGGGATAGAGCGGCCACTGGTGGGTGGAGAAGAAGATGACGTCCGGGTCGTCGTAGAAGATGTCCTGGGTGCCGTTGCCGTGATGGACGTCCCAGTCGACGACGAGCACCTTGCCGGCGCCGCGGCGGCGCGCGTGGACGGCGGCGATCGCCACCGAGTTGAGCAGGCAGAAACCCATCGAATCGCTGCGTGTGGCGTGGTGCCCGGGTGGTCGGCCGAGCGACAGCGCGCGGTCGAGGCTGCCGGCGAGCACGCGGTCGACCGCGGCGACCAGGCCGCCCGCGGCGCGCCGTGCAGCCTCCAGCGAGGCGGCGACGGCGTAGGTGTCGGCGTTCAGGTAGCCGCCACCGCGCGTCCCGGCGTCGGCGACGAACCGGCGCAGTGACTCCAGGTAGTCCGCGTCGTGCACGGCCAGCACGGCGTCATCGTCGACGGGCGGCGGTTCGAGCGGCTCGCAGCGTGCGCCGAGCCCGGACCGCTCGAGCCAGCCGCGCACCGCCTCGAGGCGTTCGGGACGCTCCGGGTGATCACCACCCGGCGGCCGGTGGTCGGTGAAGATCGGATGGTCGATGAGGGCGAGTCGCGTTTCCATGGCATCCATGATAGCCTGGATGACCGCGCCTGCCTGCCCCATCTCGCGGCGTGCCGCGCCGGCGTTGCCGGCGGTCGTCATGATCACCATTGCCGGTGATCATCGTTCCCGGTGACTCTCGACTCTCCCCGGACCGAGCACGACCCGCACCTGCATGACACCACCGGAGCCGACAGCCGAGCCCACCGCGCGCGCCGCACGCCCGGCGCCCACCGACTCCTCGCGGTTGCCCGCTCCGAGCCTGCGCCTCGTCCTCGGCTACGGCCTGCCGTCGACGGTGGGCATCATGGCGCTGCACGGCATGGACCTGGTCGACATGTTCTGGGTCTCGCGGCTCGGACCGGAGGCGGTGGCCGCCATCGCCCTGTTCCTGCCGGTCTACATGATTTACATGTCGGTGAACGGCTTCGTCGGCACCGGCTCGGTGACGCTGATCAGCCGCGCCTTCGGTCGCGGCGATCTGCCGGCGACCGCCGACATGATCCGGCAGAACTTCTACGCCAAGTTCATCCTCGGCACCGCCGCCGGCCTGATCGGTTTCGTGAGCCTCGGGTGGAGCCTCGAGCGCCTGGGCGCCGAGCCCGGGGTCACCGCCATGAGCGCCGCCTACGGTCGCGTGATCCTGCCGGCGCTCGGCGTGACGCTCGGCAAGTTCACCTGCTTCACGGCGTTTCGCTGCGCCGGCCGGCCGCGTCTGGCGATGTACGTGATGCTCGCCGCGGTCGCCCTCAACCTGGTGCTGGACCCGTTCCTGATCTTCGGCTGGGGACCGTTCCCGCGCCTCGGACTGCCCGGCGCGGCGCTCGCATCGGTCATCGCCTCGTCGGCCATCCTGGTGGTCTGCCTGGTGCTTCTCGCGCGGGGCATCGTCGGGCACCCGGTCGACTGGCGGCGGCGGCCACCGTTCGATCGCCGCACGCTCCGGATCCTGGCCCGGGTCGGCATCCCGGCCGGCGCCAACAACCTGCTGCGCGCCCTCGCCGCCACCGTCATCATGGCGATGGTGACGCCGTTCGGCACCACGACGGTCGCCGTGTTCGGCGTCGCCAGCCGCATCATGCGGCTGGGCGTCGAGCTGTCGGGCGGCTTCGGGCTCGGGCTGGCGTCGCTGGTCGGCCAGGCGCTCGGCGCCGGCCGCCCCGACGAGGCGCGGCAGTGTGCCCGCCGGGCGCTCGCCGTGGTCGGCACCACGCTGGTGGCGCTGTCCGTGGGACTCGCCGCCGGTGCCCGGCCGGTGAGTGCCTTGTTCTTCGAGCAGGGCGCGGTCATCGCCGAGAGCATGGTGGCGATGCGCATCCTGCTCCTCGCCACGCCGCTTCTCGGGATGGCGTTGATCCTGAACGGCGTCTTCTCCGGCGCCGGCTACACGCTGCTGCCGACGCTGGTGCGGCAGGGAGTCACCTGGCTCGTGCAGGTGCCGCTCATCGGGATCCTCGTGTCCGCGCTCGGGGCGCCGGCGGTCTGGGTCTGGTGGTCGCTGGTGGGAGGTGCCGTGCTGGCGCTGGCGGGCGATCTCTGGCTCTACCGGCGTCACGGCTGGGAGTCGTGGATGACGGCGATGACGACGGCCATCGACGACGTCGGGTCCGCCGCGAGAGCGCGGCGTCACCCGCCCGGTGGCCGGATCACCCTCACCGGCCGGATGGATGAATGCGATGGATGATCGAGAGACGAACGGCCGCGCGGCGGCCCCCGGTGAGCAAGAGCCGACACGGCTGACCCACGCCGCGTTCCAGGTGACCGACGTCGAGCGCGCGGTCGCCTTCTACCGGCACTACACGAGCCTCGAGGTGGTGCACGAGCGCCCCGACAGTCGCACCGGCTCGAAGGTGGTCTGGCTGCGCGAGCCCGGCGCGCCGCCCGGATTCACGCTCGTCCTCTTCAAGGCGGGCGACAAGGCAGGCGACCGCATCGCGAGCACCGCACCGCGCAGCCTCCACCACCTGGGCTTCGCCCTCGAGTCCCGCGCGGCCGTCGACGCGGTGGCGGACCGCGCGCGCCGGGACGGCGTGCTCTCCATCGAGCCCGCCGATCACGGAGAGGTCGTCGGCTACCTCTGCACGCTGGCCGACCCCGACGGCAACGAGATCGAGTTCTCGTACGGCCAGGAGCTCTGAGCGCGCGCGGCGGGCGCCGGCGGGGTGCGCCCGGTCGGTGCTCAGCGGGCGGAGGCGAGGATCCACAGGATCGTCACCACCGAGGCCAGGATCGCCAGCGCCGAGGCCACCGCGCACAGCACCGCGGCGAGCCGCAGGCGATTGCCGGCATGCCCGCGTAGCCCGGCGCCGAGCGCCTCCGCCGCCACCCAGCCGCCCACGAATCCCCCCGCGTGGGCGTAGTTATTGACGCTGGACATCACGAAGCCGAGCAAGAAGATCATGGCGGCGAGGGTGATCATCTGGCGAGTCATTACCTGGTGCCCGGTGCGCCGGCCGTGCACGATGAGCGCCGCCATCAGCCCGAAGATCGAGCCGGAGGCGCCGATCGTCGGGGCCCCCGAGAGCACGTTCGAGACCAGGAAGCCGAAGGCGCCCGACACGGTGAAGATGATGTAGAAGCGGCTGCCCCCGTAGACGTCCTCGACGGTCGGACCCAGCTGACGGATCCACCACACGTTGAAGAAGATGTGCAGGAGGCTGCCGTGCAGGTAGATGGCGCTGAGCAGCGTCCACCAGTGACCGGCCCGCCAGATGACGTCGCCGGTCATGCCGAGGATGAACAGCGCCCGGCTTCCCGGTGACAGGAAGTCGAACAGGCCATGCGCCGACAGCGCCGCGTGGGGATCGATGAGCAGCGCCAGCAGGTAGAGCGCGATGCAGGCGCCGGCGATCAGCTGGCTCAGGTCGCCGACGCCGCCGAGCAGGCGCCGGAGGGCCGGCGCGAAGCCCCAGAGCCCCGGCCGCGGCATGTTGCAGTAGGGGCAGCGCGGCTCGTTGACCTCGATCAGACGCCGGCAACTCGGGCAGACGATGGTGCCGCTGGTCTTGCGCACGGGACGGACCTCTCGCGCGGCGGGCGCTCGGGGCTGGTGAACGGACGTCGGCGGCAGCCACCTTAGCAGGCCGGCGTGCCCCCCACCACCTCGCCGAGGGCGGCGAGCGTCGCCGGGCAGGGGGCGGCGACGCGGGCGCCGCGGTGTGCGGGACGCGTGTAGTCACGCGGCACGTAGCGTTGCAACCGCTCCGGTTCGTGGAGCGGTGGCAGGGGCGCCGGCGCCGGCTGCGGAGCCGGTGCCGGCTCCGCAGCCGGTGGCTCCGTCGCATCCGCATCCGCGGCCACGGACACCGCCGCCGCGGGCTCTGCCGCCGCGAGCTCTGCCGCCACGGCCGCCGCGCCGCGCTCGAACATCCGCGTTCGCGCCCGGAGGCCGGCGTCCGACATCGGCTGCGCGTAGACCGGCCGCGCATCGATCGGCTCCGGTGGCGGCGTGGCCGGCCGCCGTCCCGGCACGAGACCCTCGAGGTGGGCGATCCAGCGGTGCGGCGTCACCGACCACGAGCGGTAGGTGTTGTGGAGGAGGCCCTCGTAGAGCTCGGGCAGGGCCGCCGCCGGCGCCTCGGCGACGCGGGCGCCGCGACCCTCCAGGGCGGCGTGATCCTCCGCGACGCCATGACCGTGCGGCGCGCCGCGGGACGCCAGCAGGCCGAACACTCCGGCCAGGTGGGTGGCATCGCGGGCCTGATCGGCGCCCTCCCAAAGAGGGATGACGACGCGGTCGGGGGCGAACCGCCGGATGCTGTCGCGCACCGCCCGGGCGGCCGCGGCGCAGACCGCCGGGGCCGCCGGCGACAGGGCGCCGCCGGGGTCGTGGCAGTCGATCGCCACCGCGTCGAGGCCGGGCTCCGCCCACGTCGCCCGCGCCGCCG
>JASFRE010000070.1:0-12623 GCA_050115055.1 Candidatus Eiseniibacteriota bacterium
TGGCCACACAGAGCGATGCAGAGATGGCCTGGCCCCGCACCGCGTTGCCGCGGGCGAGCACGAACGGGATTCCTCCCATGCGGGCAACTCCTTGGACGACTCGGGTTATCCGGTCCGGACGAGGGGGGTCACCGCTCGCGCGGCGCGATCGCACGGGGGGCGCGACCGAAAGTGGAGAGGCAGGATACCCTCGGCCGGTGAGGATGTCCAGCGCACAGATTGACCAAATCGGGCGAAAGTGGTGCGGAGGCGCCGCGACTCCCCCCGGAGCAAGGAGGAGCCGCTGCTCATCCGGCACTGAGCTGTAAGATTCCTTACTTTTCAGGCAAAGACGGCCATCAGACCACACCGTAGGCCAGCATCGCCTCGGCGACCTTCACGAAGCCGGCCATGTTGGCGCCCTTGACGTAATTGACAACGCCGTCCGGACCGCCATTGCCATTGCCGCCATGCTGGACGCACTGGTCATGAATTGACCGCATGATGCCTTGCAGGCGCGCGTCGACCTCCTCACGCGACCAGGCGATGCGCGCCGAGTTCTGGCTCTGCTCGAGTCCGGAGACCCCGACGCCGCCCGCATTGGCCGCCTTGGCCGGCGCGAAGAGCACCCCGGCATCGATGAAGCGGCGCACCCCGTCGAGCATGGTCGGCATGTTGGCCCCCTCGCACACCGCCTGGACGCCGTTCTTGATCAGGGTCGCGGCGTCCTCGCCGGTGAGCTCGTTCTGCGTGGCACACGGGAAGGCGACGTCGCAGGGGATGCCCCAGGGCGTCTCGCCCGCCCGATACTCGGCTCCCGGATAGCGCTCGACGTACTCCCCGATCCGTCCGCGGCGGACCTCCTTCAGCTCCTTGATGAACCGGAGCTTGTCGGGATCGATGCCATCCGGATCGTGGATCGTGCCGCTCGAGTCCGACAGCGACACGACCCGGCCGCCCACCTCGGTGGCCTTCTCCACGCAGTAGATGGCGACGTTGCCCGATCCCGAGACGCTGCAGGTCTTGCCCTCGAGCGCGTCGCCACGGTGGTTCAGCATGTTCTGGCAGAAGTAGACGCAGCCGTAGCCGGTGGCCTCGGTGCGCACCAGCGACCCGCCGAACGCCAGCCCCTTACCGGTCAGCACACCAGCGAAGCGATTCTCGAGACGCTTGTATTGCCCGAACATGAACGAGATCTCACGTCCGCCCACTCCGATGTCGCCGGCCGGCACATCGGTGTCCTCGCCGATGTGACGCGCGAGCTCGATCATCAGCGACTGACAGAAGCGCATGACCTCGCGGTCGGACTTGCCCTTGGGGTTGAAGTTCGAGCCGCCCTTGCCCCCACCCATCGGCAGGCCGGTCAGCGCGTTCTTGAAGCACTGCTCGAATCCGAGGAACTTGAGCACCGACTGGGTCACCGACGGGTGGAACCGCATGCCCCCCTTGTAGGGCCCGATGGCATTGTTGAACTGGACGCGCCACGCGCGGTTGGCGCGGACGCCGCCCTCATCGTCTTCCCATGTGACCCGGAAGATGACGATGCGGTCAGGCTCGGTCATGCGCTCGAGAATCTGGGCCTCCCGGTACTCGGGATGCTCCAGGTAGTAGGGCATGACCGTCTCGGCGAACTCCTCGACCGCCTGGTGAAACTCCGTCTCGTCGGGGTTGCGCTTGCGCAGCCCACGCATGAATTGGTCGAGCTCAGCTCCGGTGGAGTCCTTCATCGATCCCCCTGCGATGTGAATGCGTGTGACCGGGGGGGCCAAGGACACGGGGGGGGCGGTCGACGGGTGGCGGGCAACGGCTGGCGCACGGTCGGAGGGACTTGGACCCCGGGGAGCGTGCTGGAGGCGGGTCGGGGGCGCAGCCGGCGGCCTCGCTTCGAGGACCTGAACCGCCGCAGCCTACCACGACGCCGAGCCTCGTGACGACGAGATTGGTGATCGGGGAAGTCCGCGGGCCGCGGCCGGCGCGCCACCGTGGCACGCGTCGCTACCGGATGTGCTGCTGCAACTGCTGCTGGAGGCGGCGCACGGTGTCGAGATCGCGGCGCGCCCCGGCCTGATCGCCCATCCGTGCCCGGAGCTGGCCGCGGTGGTAGTAGGCGGGCACGAACCTCGGGTCGGCGGTGATCGCCCGCCCGAAGTCCTCGAGCGCCCCGGTCACGTCGCCCTGCGCGGCGCGCAGCTGCCCGCGGTTGCTCCAGGCGTTCGCCAGGCCGGGATCGGCCGCCACCGCCCGATCGAAGCTGGCGAGCGCCCCGGCCACGTCGCCCTGCTGGCTGAGGATGACGCCACGGTTGACGTGGGCCTGGGCGTAGCCGGGATCGAGCTCGAGGGCGCGGTCGAAGTCGCGTAGCGCGCCATCGAGGTCGCCGATGGTCGCACGCGATGTCCCGCAGTCGTAGAACACGGAGGGCTCCGTCGTACCGTGCTCGATCACCGCCTCGTAGTGCTCGATGCACTCGGCGTCGCGTCCCATCCGCCCGAGCAGGTCCGCGCGACAGAGCTGGGTCGCCATGAGATCGGGACGCGCGGTCACCACCGAGTCGCTGATCGCGTCGGCCAGCTCCGGCCGCCCGGCGACGAACATCCGGTAGGCGCGCTCGATGGCGCGGTGGACGCCGATCAGGTCCTTCGGGTCCGCGAGAGCCGGATCGATGGCGAATCCCTCGCGCACCGCGCCGCCCACGTAGCCGAGCGCGGCCAGCCGGGCGCGCGTCTCGGCGTCGACGCCGCCTCGACTGGCGGCGCTTCCGCGGCGCTCGAGGCGCTCGATCAGGTCGTCGAGGCGTGCCGCGAGGCGCGCCGCCACCCCCGGCTCGGCGTCGACCAGGTCGCGCAGCTCGTGCGGGTCGCGGGCGAGATCGTAGAGCTCCGGTCGCGTCGTGCGGATGTACTTCCAGTCCCCGTGCAGCAGCCCGAAGAGCGGATTGGCGTCGTAGTCGGTCGGCCGCAGGCTCTCGCAGTAGAGGTCGCGCGGCGCCGACGCGAGCGGCGCGGAGTCCGTGGGTGACGACAGACGCGACGACAGATCGAGCCCCCCGAGGCCGTCGGCCGGCTCGAGGTCCAGCTCGCCGAGGATGGTCGGCACGATGTCGAACAGCCCGGCCGGCGCCTCGACCCGCCGAACGGCGGGGACGACTCCAGCGTCGCCGCGGCGCGCCGGCTTGACGACCAGCGGCACCGACACGGCGCCCTGGTAGATGAAGTAGGAGTGATCGTCCTCGCCGTGCTCGCCGAGCATCTCACCGTGGTCGGCGGTGATGATGACCAGGCTCGAGTCGTAGAGGTCGAGCTCCCGCAGGTGAGCGATGACCCGGCCGACCTGCGCGTCGGTGTAGGCGATCTCGGCGGCGTAGGGGCTCTCCGGGAAGCGACTGGCGAAGCGCGCCGGGGCCTCGTAGGGGCGGTGCGGATCGTAGTAGTGCACGAACAGGAAGAACGGCCCGTCCTGATGGCCCGTCAGCCAGTCGATGGCGATGTCCGAGACCTCGTCGGCCCGGCGCTCGAGCCCCTCGAGCACCTGGCGCGGATGCCGGAAGTCGTCGTCATAGGTGTCGAACCCCTGCGCCAGACCGTGGGCGGCGTCGATCACGATGCTGCCGACGACGGCGCCAGTCGCCATGCCGGCCGCGCGGAGCCGCTCGGCGAGTGTCTCGACGGCGTCGTCGAGCACGTAGTGGCGGTTATCGCGCACGCCGTGGGAGGGCGGCAGGAGGCCGGTCAGCATCGTGCAGTGCGCCGGCAGGGTCAGTGGCACCGGCGACACGACGTTCTCGAAGACGATGCCGTCGGCCGCCACGGCGTCGATCGCCGGTGTCGTCTCGCCGCCGTATCCGTAGCAGCTCAGGTGATCGGCGCGGCAGGTATCGAGGCTGATCAGCACGACACGCGGCGGAGCCTCGTTCGCACCGCCGCAGCCGAGGAGCAGGCAGCAGGCGACGACCGGCGCGGTGCGAAGCACCCACTCGCCGGCCCGCGTGGCGGCGGCCGCCAGCCGCGAGCGAGGCGTGAGACGCGATCGGGGAGGCGCCGTCCGGCTCGAGTCCCCGGCTACCTGAGCAACGTGTCGTGATGACATCATGAGCATGAGCACCCGCGGATCTGGGGTTCGCATCGGCGGTCCCGCTTCCCGCACCGATGCGGCGCGCGACCGAGCATAGCACGGCGCAACCGCACTCCCGGCGGTGACGCGGTCCCGGGCACCGGTGTCCAGCCCCGTGGCGGGCGAGGTGGGCGCGCGGACGTTAGAAAAACATGACAGATCCTCGACGCCCTGTGCACCATGGGGTGCCCGCAGGGCTCCTCGCAGCTGCTAGACTCGAGATCCGGTCGGGCACCACCCCCTCCGGTCGGCCACCACCCCCTGGTGAGCCGGGCGGCCCCGGGGCCATCCCTCGCCCACCGACTCGCCGCGACGCAAGCCGCGCCCACCCGATGGGCCGGAGGTCCATCGTCACGTTGCCCCCACCAGGAGCCCGCTCGAGATGCACCATCCACGACTGACGCTCGCCATGCCGTGCCTGGTTCTGCTCTCCGTCCTTCTCTCCGCCCTCCTCCTGCCGGACGCCGGCGAGGCGGTGCTGATCGACGTGCCGGGCGATCAGCCGAGCATCAGCGCCGCGCTGGCCGTCGCCGGCGGCGGCGACACGGTGCGCGTCGCACCCGGCGTCTACTCGAGCGCCGCCACCGGCGAGACCTTTCCCTTCACCATCACCGAGGCCGTCACGCTGCTCGGCGATGGCTACGCGACCACCACGATCGACGCCGACCAGGACTCCTCGCTCATCCACTACGCGGCGCCGCCCGGCGGCGGCGTCATCGGCTTCACCCTGACCGGCGGCCGGGCGCTGCGCGGCGGCGCCATCTATGTGGACGGCGGCACGCCCGAGATCGCGCACAACCTCGTCATCGCCAATGGTGCCCTCAACTCCGGGTCGGCCATCCACATCACGAGCGCCGCGGCGCCCTGGATCCACCACAACGTCTTCTGGGAGAACTACGACCTCGACCTCGAGGACCCGGGCGATCCGCACGCGGTGCAGTTCGTGAACGGCGACGGCCGCTTCGAGCACAACCTCGTCGGGCGCACGGACTCGAACGGGCTGTTCACGCTGCTCGACTCGAACCCTACGATCCGCAACAACATCTTCTACGAGAACGGGATCCCGCCCGACGTGCGCGGTCGCGGCATCTGCCACTTCGGCGGGCCGGAGACCGTCATCAGCCACAACCTGTTCCACGGCAACGTCATCGCCGCGCTGCTGATCGACGGCACGGGCGACACCACCGCCGCCGGCGCCAACGCGATCGCGCTCGACGACTCGATCTACGGCAACCTCGACGGCGACCCGCTGTTCATCGACCCGGACGGCGGCGACTGGCATCTGCAGGAGGGCAGCCCGGCCATCGACGCCGGCGATCCCCTCTCCGCCCCCGACCCCGACGGCACGATCGCCGACATCGGGCCGTTCTACTTCGACCAGGGCTCGGTCGGCATCGCCGGCGAGGCCAGCCCCCCGGGCGCCACCGCCGCGCTCTTGCCGCTCGCCCCCAACCCGTTCCTCGGCACGACCACCATCCGCTACGTGCAGCAGCAGGACGGCGACGTCGAGCTGGCGATCCACACCATCACCGGACGGCATGTGGTGACGCTCGTCGAGGCACGGCGAACCGCCGGGCAGCAGACCGCGGTCTGGGATGGGAGGGATGCCCGCGGTCGGCCGGTGGCGAGCGGCGTCTACCTCGTCCGCCTGCAGGTCGAGGGCTCCCGCCCGCTGGCGCGCCGCGTCATCCTGGTCCGCTAGCTGCCGGCCCCGGTAGGCGCTGGCGGACACCCCTCGTCCTGCGGACACCTGTCACCGCCGCCGGGCGCCGGCGCCATCGCCGCGGCCGCCGCGCCCCGGGCCTCAATGCACGACGAGCACGCGCTGCGCGGCACCCGCCGCCGCGGCGCCTTCCACCACCCCGTCGATGATCGAGGCACGCAGGAAGTAGACGCCGGAGCCGGCCGGGTGGCCGGCCGCATCCCGCCCGTCCCAGTGGAGGCGATGCGTCCCTGCCGGCAGCCGGCCGGTCGCCAGCCGGCGCACCAGCCGGCCGGCGGCGTCGAAGACCGCGACGCGCACGGTGGCGGCGGTGGCCAGGGTGAGTTCCAGGCGGCTGCCGCGCGCGGTCGGATTCGGCGCCGGCACCGACAGGGCGACCCCCGCCGCCGGACGCTCGGCACCGCCAGCGTCGGCCGCCACCGCGGTCGACGGCGGCGCCACCGCGACTCGCAACGCGAGCGGCTGGCTCGCCTGGATGATCTGCCCGGTGCTCAGGCGGCGCGACACGGACGGCGGCCCGCTCGTGCCGGCGTGGACGCCGGCCGCGTAGGCGGGGTCGTTGGCCGTCAGGCGGACCCAGTAGCGTCCGGCGGCGAGCGTGGCGCCGAACGGCCGCTCGACCCAGACCACGTGGTCGAGGCTGAAGCGGAGCTGGAACGCGGCCGACTCGACGGGGAGCGTCTCGTCGGGAAAGGTGCCCGTTCCGTCGTCCGGGAAGACGGTCAGCGTGAAGCCATCCGGATGATAGGAGAGCGTGTGACCGTCGAGCTGGATGCGCTCGAGTGTCACCTCCGGGTCGACGATGTCGAAGGCCTGGAAGAGCTCGTAGCCGGTGGCCGGGTCACCGCTCAGCGACCGCGCCGCGAGGGCCGGGTCGCTGCCGTAGTCGACGAGGAAGCTCTCCGGTGCACAGGGGTCTTCCTCGCACTCGTCGGGGATGCCGTTCCCGTTGCAGTCCTCGCTCGTCATCGACAGGATGTCCTCGAGATCGCGGATACCGTTCTCGTTGCAGTCCTGCATCGGCTGCGCCGGCGCCACGTCGAGCGCCAGCCCGGTCGGCGACCGCGTGCTCGCGAAGAGCGTCTCCCGGTTGCCCCCGTCGAGGTCGGCGCGCTCGATCGTGTCGAGGATGTCGTTCGACCAGAACATCGTGCCGTCCTGGAGATCGAGCACGAGATCCTGCAGCCCGGAGCTCGAGCTGCTGGCCGGCGAGATGTCGACCAGGACCTCGAATCCGGTGTCGTCGAGACGGCAGCGCCCGACGTAATCGGAGTTGGTGTTGGCGTCGAGGAAGTAGATCCGATCCGCGGCCACGTCCAGCGCCACCGAGGTGACGGTCGTCACCCCGCGCACGACGGTCTGCACCGGCGGCCCGCCACCGAGCGGCATGCGACGGATCTCGCCCTCGGCGCAGACGTAGACGTAGCCGTTCACCGGATCGACGGCCGGGCGCCCGACGAACGACAGCACCGGATCGTAGGGATCGAGCGCGTAGATGGTCTCGAGGCCGCTCCCGTCGAGGTTGGCGCGCTGCACGAGCCCGCTCGCATTGCCGGCCGGCGGCGAGTTGGTCCAGTACATCTTGTCGCCGGCGACGTCGAGCGCCAGGCCGCGGGGCAGCTTGAGACCGGAGACCAGGAGTTGCATGGCACTGCCGTCGAGTGCGGCGCGCCGGATGGTGCCCGCATTGAAGTTGCCGTTCGTCCAGTAGATGCGTCCGGAACCGGGATCGTGGTCACAGCCGACCGCCAGCCACTCGGAGAGCGGCGGCGTGAACAGGAGCTCCAGGTTGCTGCCGTCGAGATCCATGGCGCGCACCGCCGGGTCGTTGAAGGCGTACTCGGTGAACAGGATCCGCGTCTGCGCCGCCGCCCGAGGTACGGGGAGAACGGCCAGGGCGACGGTGATCGGCAGCACGAGCAGGACGGCGAGCCGGGAGGAGCGGGGCATGCGGTGCATTCATCACCTCGGTGGTTGACTCCGATCCGGTGGCGACGCGCGGCGAGGCACTGACGAGGCGGCAGGCGGATCTTCTGGTGACGGCGCCTGACGGACGCGCACCCTGTGAGCATAGCAGCCCACCGCCCGGTTGACGAGCCGGCGGCGCCCGCAGGGGTGGTCCAGGACCGACGCCGCGGCCCGGTCGCTGATCGTGTCGCTGCGGCGCGGGCCTGCCGGGACGAGATCGAGCCGGTCACCCACGAGTAACCCACATCCAATTGCCCTTCTTCATCAAGACCGGCGGCGGCGCCGGCCCTGATGGCCCACTCTACATCGACGATCTCTACCTGTCGGACTCTGCCGATCTCGAGCTCTCGAATCCCTCGGCGGCCCCCGCCGCCATCGCCTCCGGGCTGCCGCGCCCCGTGCCGGACCGCCTCGAGTCGCCCCGTCCCAGCCCGTTCAACCCGGCGACGCAGCTTGCCTTCACGCTCGAGAAGGCCGGCACCGTGCGACCCGTCGTGCACGACGTCACCGGTCGTCAGGTGCGCGAGCTGTGGGCCGGCCAGACGGCTGCCGGTCGACAGGTGATGTCGTGGGACGGACGCGATGACGGCGGGGCCGGCGTGGCGAGCGGCGTCTACGTGCTATCGCTCGTCGTCGACGGCACACCGGTCGACCGGGGCCGTCTGGTCCTGGTTCGCCAGGCGCGACACCACCATCCCGGACCCGAGGGCGCGGAGTGCCGCGTCCCGGAGCGCGGGGCGCTGGACCGCAGCGCCGTGTCCGGGGCTGCGGTACAATCGATGCGACCCCTTGACGGCCTCGAGCGTCGCGACGCTCTCCCGGCCACCGGCCGGGCCGTGCCGTGCGGTGCCAGGGGCCGGGCAACGACCTGGAGCAGCCGATGCGCGTCGCCATCCCGCCGCCGGCATCACGCCGGATCGCGGTCTCGTTCGCCCTCTTCCTCCTCCTCCGCCTCCTCGTCGCCACGGCGAGCGCCGCACCCGCGGCCGCATCCGGCGCCGGTCGCGCCATGGTGGCCGCGAAGGCTGCGCCAACACGGGTGACGGAGATCGCGCAGCACGCGACCGGTACGGTACGGGTCATCGAGATCGAGGACTCCCCCGTGACCCTCCTCTGCTGGGAGGAACCTGCGGATCCGGGCAGCACGACCGGCGGCGGCGGCGACGGTTCGCTCGCGCACTACGCCATCAGCCTCGACGGTCAGAGCGTGGCGCGCACCACCGCCACCCACTACCGGATCGGTCTCGGCGCGATTCCCTTCGATCCGCTCGCCGGTGTGCCACGGGTGCCGCCGGCGCTCCGCGCGGCGCCCGATCAGAAGCTCGTCGTCGTGCAGTTCGTCACTCAACCGCTCGCGCTCTTCGCCCGCCGGATCGAGGCGTGCGGCGGTGTGGTGCGCCACGTGGTCGCCCGCCACGCCTACCTCGTGGAGCTCGTCGAGGCCGACGCCCGCCAGCGCATCGCGGCGCTCCCCTGCGTGCGCTGGACCGGGCCCTACCACCCCGCGTACCGGATCGAGCGTGGACTGGCGCACCAGCTCCTGACGCCCGGCGCGGCGGCATCCGCCGTCGCCTGCAACGTCCAGGTGCTCCTCGCGGAGCAGAAGCGCACGGTCGCCGGGCGCCTCGCGCGGCTGGGCGCCACGCTGCTGTCGGCGGACTCGGGCAAGCTGCTGGTCACCGCGCGCCTCGACGGTTCGCAGCTCGCGCGCGTGGCCACCTGGGACGAGGTCCTCTACATCGATCGCCACGCCGCCCTCGAACCCGACATGGACATCGTGCGCGCGGCGAGCGGCGCCGACTCGATCGAGACCGTCGCCGGCTACAGCGGCCAGGGGGTGCGCGGCGAGGTCTTCGACATCGGTTTCTATCTCGAGCACGGCGACTTCGCGTCGCGGCCACTCATCGTCCATGGCGGGCCGGTGTCACAGAACGCGCACGGTGCGTCGACGTCGGGCATCCTGTTCGGCGACGGTTCGGGCAATCCACAGGCGCGCGGGCTCTTGCCGGACGGCCAGGGCATCGTCGCCGACTGGAGCAACATCGGCCATCCCGGTCCGCCGCGCTACGCGCACACCGCCGAGCTGCTGCTGCCGCCCTACGAGGCGGTCTTCGTCTCCTCGAGCGTCGGTGCACCGCGGACCGCGCTCTACACGACCGACTCCGCCGAGATGGATGCCATGCTCTTCGACCTCGACATCGCCAGCTGCCAGGCGCAGGGCGCGTCGGGCGACCCGACCTCGCGCCCCGAGGCCTGGGCCAAGAACATCATCTCGGTCGGTGGCATCAATCATTACGGGACGCTCGACCGCAGCGACGACTGCTGGTGCGGGCAGGCGAGCACCGGCCCCGCCGCGGACGGACGCATCAAGCCGACCCTCTCCCACTTCCACGACCAGATTCTCACCGTCGACTGCTGCACGCCCACCTCCTACAACTCGCAGTTCGGCGGCACCAGCGCGGCGACACCGATCGTCTGCGGCCACCTCGGTCTCTTCTTCCAGATGTGGGCGGACGGGCTGTTCGGAAACCCGGTCGATCCCGCGCAGTCGGTGTTCGCGAATCGCTGTCACATGACGACCGCCAAGGCGGTGCTGGTCAACACCGCCGAGCAGTACGACTTCTCCGGCACCTCGCACGACAAGGCACGCATGCACCAGGGCTGGGGACTGCCGGACCTCGCACGGCTGTACGCGCTGCGCGATCAGCTCTTCGTCGTCGACGAGACGGCGGTGCTCGAGCCATTCGCCACCGCGCGCTACGACCTCGAGGTGCCGGTTGGCGCACCGTCCTTCAAGGTGACGATGACCTACGCCGATCCGCCCGGCAATCCGGCCGTGCAGACGCAGCACCGCGTGAACGACCTCGATCTCCGGGTGACCGCGCCCGGGGGCACGGTCTACGCGGGCAACCTGGGTCTCCTGGACTCGCCCTGGTCGGTCCCCGGTGAGGTGCCGGACGCTCTCAACACGGTCGAGAACGTCTTCGTGGAGGGTCCGGAGGCGGGGACCTGGATGGTGGAGGTGATCGCGGTCGAGATCGTCCAGGACGGGCATGTCGAGACGGCCGCCCTGGACGCGGACTTCGCGCTGGTGGCGGCCCCCGTCGCGACCCCGACGGCCGGGATCGGCCCCGAGACGCCGGGCGGCAGCTCCGGCGACGCCGGCGGCGGGGTCGCTCACGGCGAGGGGTCCGCGGCCGGTGACCGCGACCCGGGGCTCGAGCTCCTGGTCCGCTCTGCCGAGCCGGGGGCGGCAGGAGGCGCGACCCGCCTGGCGTTCCGGCTCGCACGGGAGATGCCGGTCAGCCTCCGCATCCACGACGTCACCGGTCACACGGTGCGCACCCTCGTCGCCGGGGTGCTTGCCGCCGGCCCGCACGAGTTCGTGTGGCACGGTCGCGACGACAGCGGCCGTGCCCTGGCGCGCGGCGTCTACTTCGCGCACCTGCGTGCCGCGGGACACGGAGCATCGGTCAAGATCCTGCGCGCGGAGTGATGCCCGGGGACGGGACCGTGCCGCGGCGGGATCATGCGGCGAGCGCGCCGGTCGGCTCGATCACTCGCGCTCGACCTGGATCGAGACCGGTGGCGGCGCCTCGCCGTCGCGCGTCGCCCCGAGCATCGCGCCGATCGCCGTCGCCGCTCCGACCAGGTACCAGGCAGTCTCCTCCTCCCAGAGCCCGGCCGCGTCACCCATCGCACCGACGAAAAGACCCGCGCGCGCACCGGCGCCGATGCCGCGCAGCGTCCGGTCGAAACGGGTGAGCTCGAGCGGAGCATCGCGCTGCCACGCGAACGCATGCCGGGCCAGGGACCACGTCGGATCGCTCGACTGCCAGCGCAGCGGGCCGGGCTCCGGTGCCGTCCGGAACGGGACGGTGAGTGGCGAGGGTGCGAGCGGCGGCCAGCCGCGCACGATGAAGCCGGCGGCGGTGCGCGGGATGTCTGGCTCGCCACCGGCGCGCGCCACCGCGCCATCGGCGGGCGCTGCCGTGCCGGCGGCGGGCGCCACCGCGCCATCGGCAAGCGCCACCTCGGCAGCGACCGGCGCCACGTCACCCGGGTCCGGCAGCACCCCGTCGGCGGCCGGCGCCTCCTCGCCCGCGGCAACGACGCCAGAGGGTACGGTCGTGACGAGCAGGATCGCGAGCCAGTTCGCCATTCGCACCGGCCATCCGGTCGCAGCGATCGCCGCGTTCCCCGAACTGATCATCGCCGTCCTCCACCCACCACGGGCGAGGATCACGGACGGCGCGCCGCTCAGTCGATGACCACCATCGAGCGCACCGCCACCCGATCGCCGGCCCGCAGGCGTGCGTAGTATACCCCGGAGCCGACCCGGCGGTCGCGGCCGTCGCGACCATCCCAGGTCACCGTGTGGCGTCCGCCGTCGAGTGGTCCCTCGATGAGGGTGCGCACGTGGCGGCCACCGGCGTCGTAGATCGCGAGCTCGACCACGGTCGGGGCGGCGAGCTCGAACGGCAGGGTGGTGCCCGGCAGGTCGAGCGGGTTGGGTCGCACCGGCAGGAGGCGCGCGGTCACCGGCGGGCTGTCGGCGGGATCGGCGATTCCGGCGGACGTGCCGCTCGGGAGACTCGTCGACGCGACGATGCTCTCGGCCACACCCGGCTCGTGAATACCGAGGGTCGCATCACCGCGCACCGGCTCGGCGTCGGCGGTGAATCGGAAGTTGATCATCGATCCGAATTCCAGCGGCGCCGCGTCGGGATCCGGATACTCGGTGGTCGCCCAGGTGAGGACGTCGCCGACCAGCGAGACCGGCCAGTCGTTGGATGGATCGGCATCGGCATCGTGGAAGCCGAGGCTGGAGATACCAGGGACT